>DAOWDU010000046.1 GCA_030638825.1 bacterium
GACAAATATTAAAAGCGTAGAGATAGAGTCGAATTTCTAACTTTAGTATTTAAATTAATTAACCCTATCTTTACATTTTTATGCAAGGAACTATCAAAAAACTGACCGACAAAAACTTTGGTTTTATCGCTCAGGATGGCGGAGATGATTTATTCTTCCACGCCAACAGTTTAGAAGGTGTTGACTTCAGTCAATTGAGAGAGGGCGATGCAGTTACATTTGAAACTGAAAGCACTCCAAAAGGCAACGCCGCCGTAAATGTTAAAAAAGCTTAATTGTCTTTTTTATAAAAAAACAGCCCTGATGAAGGGCTGTTTTTGGTTTGCGGAAAAAGTGGATTCAAATTGTTATGGTTTTTTGCGATTTTCTAATCTATTAAACAAATAAGAAATAGTACTTAAAATGTCAAGACAATTTCTATCAGTGAAATGTTTTATTTTTTCTGCTTTTGTTAAACTTGTATGACCAAGAGCGGGATTACGAAATCCAGTAATAACACCCTTTGAAAGAAACTGATGACCCAAATCTATATTTTGCTCGTTTTCACTTGATTTGTCAGTCAAATGAATTAAAGCACTTCCATCTTTTTTAAAACATAAATCCATCAAAGGACATCCATCCTCACTGGACTTAGATATTACTTGTACAGCTTCATTATAAATCTGAACTGCTTCTCTTGCTGCTTCTAAATATCTTTTACTAAAGAATTTTTCCTTTATGATTTTGTTTTCTGTAACTTTTTTGTGTAAACCTGCCCACAAAACAAAATCTGCATTGTCAGGAGCTAGACTATGCATTATCCCCAAAACATCTGTGATCTCTTCTTCCTCTATTCTTTCTGGATCATTAAAAATTTTTGTGATTTTATCAATATTGCCAATAATTACAGGATTATTCTCATTTGTTTCTCGCCATTTTTTAGTATCTATGTTATATTTTTCTTTTATTTTTTGATTCGTTCTTTCTGATTTTAATTTTCTCCACTCTTTATGTATAATACCAATAACTTCTTCAAGAAATTTAGTTAACTCCTGTAAATTTTCATCGTTCCATGCCAAATTACTTCTGTTTGTAGAAATAACATCTGGTTTAAATTCGTCAATAAAATCAACCTCTAACCACCCAGTCAGATATTGGAAAAAGAAACTTGAACCTTGTACTGGAAAAAATTCTGGCAAATTCACAAGTTTCTTTCTGGAAAAAAGCGTAACTCCTCTAAGTTTATTTCTAACTGGTTTATCAAATAATATTATCTTACCTTTTATTCTTTTACTAAAAGGAAATTTTTGGTCTAGTTTAAATTTTATTGAAGTTTTAGGAAAAGACCATGAAAAATCTTCTTTTCTACCAGACTGTTTATATCTAAGCTCATTAGTTATTTCTTTAAATTTATCTCCTGTCTTTTTTATATGAACTTTAAATTCTTTGTCAAAGATAAAATAATTCGAAATACTTCTTTTTAATGAATCAACATCAAAATCTGTTTTTCTATATATTTTGGTGAGAGTAATTTTTGTACCGTCTTTGTCTAATACATTTTTAATTATTTCAAAATAGGGCTTATGGGGATTTTCCCCTGTTTGTATTTTATCCCAATCCATCTCAAAAATTATTTTAGTGTTGTCTTTTACAGTTTCAATAACGGCTTTTTTGGCAACACCAAAAAATGATAATTTTCCAAGTCCTTTTTTCCCAATAGGTAATCTGCCACAAGGTAATTTCTCACTTTTATCGTTATCTCTTCTTTTTCTGCCGATAAGTAAATATTTTTTATCAATGTCATCAAAATTCATACCCATTCCATCATCTAACAGAATTATTGATTTATCTTTCTCGTCGTTTTTTAACTCAATCCAAATATTTTGTGCACAAGCATCATATCCATTAGCAATTAACTCGGAGATTATTGGAGGCAATGTAGAATATAATTTAGCACCTAAATCGTCTATGACCAAAGGGTCAAAAGTCATTTTTAATTGTTGTTCGTTATTTTCTATCATAATGATTTTTTATTATAACTTTACCAATTTGTTTAGCATACAAAGGAGGAACAGCATTTCCAATCATTCTTGCAATAGAAGAAATGTTATTACCAATAAATTTATATGTTTTAGGAAATGTTTGTAATGTTGCGCCCTCCCTTAGAGAGATCGCGCGATTTTCTTCTGGGTGTGCAAATCTGCCATTTGAAATACTAAAGAATTTTGTAGTGATAGTGGGCGCTGGTTTGTCCCATGACATGCGACCATAAGTGTCATTAAAAGAGATGTTGCTCCTGTTATTTCTATATGCGTTGATTTGTAAATCAGTATTTGCCCAAGCGTGCCGTGTGCCACCATTCTTTGGTGTTAATTTTAATCTTTCTATATTTTTTTTATTTAACCCTGCCACTGTATGCATAAAACCACTATTGTCTTTGTGCCCAGCTAAAATTTTTGCAAATCCATTTTTTTTACCAATAAAATCTGCAACAACTGGGCAAGAATTATTTGGCTCAGGAAATATTTTTTTATCAGTATTTCTATTTGCAATTAATGAAAATCTTTTTCTAGTTTCTGGAATGCCATAATTATTTAAATTTACTATCTCATAATGGACTTTGTATCCTTGTTTTTTTAAATCACTAATAAATTTATCTAATCCGCTTTCCCTGTGTCTATTTAATATTCCTGGTACATTTTCCACGATAACATACCCAGGATTGTAGTACTTTACAAATCTATGAAATTCATGCAGTAAGTTTTTAGATTTCTTAGATTTTTTTTTGTTTGTTCTAATTATCGTCCAATACTGACACGGACTACATCCAACCATAATAAGATCATCATCATTTTTTTTTATATCTATTTTTTTTGATAAATCATTTTCTTTTAATTTTTCTACATCAGCAAGAATATATTTGGCGTTTTTTATATTTGTCTCGTATGTATTTTTACATTCTGGATCAAAATCAATACCAGTAAGAACATTAATGCCAGCTTGTTGTAAACCAAAACTCATTCCTCCTCCAGAGCAGAAAAAATCAATTGCTTTTAGTTTTTTGTTTATTTTTCCCATAAAAAATATGCTTATTCTTCATCTGTTATAACTACAACCTTCTCATTAAAATGATTTTTTTTAACAAAAACAGGATTAATCACTGAAATATTATCAGCCATAACAACTTCCGTATCATCTCCATGTTTTTCCGCTACTCTTTTTAATTTTTCAATAAATTTTTTTAGTTTCATAAATTTATTTTACCCAAATTTCAAAATCATTATATTCCTTATCATCATTTAAAGAACATATATCCTCTTTTAAAACTTCAACAAAATCTCCATCATCATTTGCAAAATCTTTGCACACAATTTCTGCTTTCGTATCGTCTATTAATCCATAATGCAATAAGAAAAGCGCTGCTTGTTTAGGAATTTTTATATCTTTTTTCATAATCAAAATCTAAAATTATTTTCTAATTCATACACTTCAAAACTTTTTGTATGCCAATTAGATAAACTTTCATAATCAATAAAATCAACTCTACTCTGAACAGAATTAAATGCGCTTGATTCTAATTTGTCATCATACTCTCTTTTTCTGGCAATATCAGCCACAATATAAAATTTGGTATAAAAATCTTGCAACTCAACAAATTTATTAAGAGAATTTTTAATATCTGTAGAATGTTCTACCTCAAAAAAATAACTCGGCATTTTTCTTTTATTGAACCAACTTACATCAATTGTTATAGCGTGTCTTAATAAATTTTTATGAGTAAATTCATAAAATTTTTCAATAGTTGTTATTTCAGACAAACTTTTTTCTAAATATTTTTTATTTTTATCTTGATAAGGCACAAAAGTTTCCTGTTTTTTGAGATTGCCTATTTCAACAAGTAATCCTTGATAATATGAATGATTAAATTCTTCTTGCTTTATTTTAGAAATTTTTTCTGCTGGAAAAACATTTACAGGCAATTTATTTTTATAAGTTTTCAATGCCCAAAGCCCTGGTCTTATTTTAAAGAAAAATCTTTCATCTTGAACAATGCGTCTAATACTCGCAAACGGCGTTTTCGTTTTCCAATTAGAAACATCAACATTTTGATTTAAAAAACCAAGCGTTGCATATCCACCATATTCTTCCATTGTTTTTATAACAAATTCATGTTGATTCATATCTTTGTAAAATAAGGTTTATTTTCTATATTACTTAAGATTTTGTTTTTCACCATATCCGCATTATAGCATAAATAAGAAATATAAGAAGCCTTTCTTTTTCAAAAACCTTAAAATCTGCTAAAATAGAAACAGTATTATGAACCCAAAACTTTTCCGAAAATTAAGAGAGTGGAGAGACATAACCGCCAAAAAAGAGGGGGTGGAGCTTTTTCGTGTTTTGCCGAATAAGGCAATTGAGGAGATTGCGACATCTGAGCCGATAAATAAAGAAGCATTAATAAATATTAAAGGAATTAAAGAAAAGAAGTTTCAGAAATATGGAAGGAAGATTTTGGGGATTGTGAATGATCGTAGCGGACAGGCATGCCTGTCCGCTACGATAAACAAAATTTATTCTGTGAGCGAGTTTTTGGATTATTTAAATGATAAATTAGGTCGAGAAGAAATTAAATTGAAAGGCGAGGTGACGAGTGTTGAGGAAAGAGAAAGGGCTGTTTATTTTAATTTGAAAGACAAAGAAGACGGGAGCGTTATCAGTTGTTTGATTTGGCGTTATCAATATGAAGTATCAGGCGTTAAATTAGAAATTGGAAATGAAATTATTGTGAGCGGTTACGCAGAGATATATAAACCGATGGGAAAGTTAAGTCTCAAAGTAAGTCTAATTGAGCTTGCTGGCGAGGGCGCGCTTAAAAAAGCATATGAAGATTTAAAGAGAAAATTAGAAAAAGAAGGTTTGTTTGCTCCCGAAATAAAAAAGCCAATTCCGAATTTACCGCAAACAATTGGATTAATAACTTCAAATCAAGGAGCGGCGATAGGGGATTTTACAACAAATTTAGGAAACTATGGATTTAAAATCAAATTTATCAATTCCAGCGTGGAGGGCAAACAAGCGGTTTTTGATTTAATTAAAGCTGTGAAACAATTTAAGAAAATGAAAAATTTGGATGTTGTTGTGATTATTAGAGGCGGAGGAAGTTTGGAAAGTTTGCAGGCGTTTAATAATGAAGCGTTGGTTAGGGAAATAGCGAATTTAGAAGTCCCAGTTATTTGCGGAGTAGGGCACGAAAAAGATATTTCCCTTGTCGCGCTTGTTTCTGATCTTGCCGTTTCTACTCCAACTGCCGCGGCAAGAGCGGTAAGAGAATCATGGGATAACGCTGCGGAAAAGTTAGTTTACAATCAAAGAGTAATAATCAATTCTTTTGAAAAATATATTTCTGGCTCAAAATATCAAATTGAGAAAATCTTGTTTAATATCTCTGGAAAATTAAGTGGAATATTTTACAGATTTACAAAAGCGAAAAACAATCTTCTGCAGAATTTTGAAAAAGTTTATTATGCGATAAATAATGAAAAAAGAAAAATAGTGCTTTTAAACAATCAAATATTATCTGAATATAAAAAAACAGCCTCAGCCACGCGAAATAAAATTAGCGTTTTTGAAAATGTAATCAAAGCAAATAATCCTGAAAGGCAGTTGAAGTTGGGATATAGTATTGTTTTATTAAAAGGGAAAGTTGTGAAGAGTGTTAAGCAGGTTGAGAAAGGAGATTTAATCAATATAAAAATGTCCGACGGAAAAATAGAATCAGCGATAAAAAGAACGATCTGTTTCACAAATAAACTAAATAAACCATAGCCTCTTTCTTACGGCCGTGAGAAAGAGGCTATGGTTTATTTGTATTTTGAGTAATTTAATTTTTTAAAATATCACTATGGAAAAAACAAATCTAAGCGAGTCATTAAAAAAATTGGAGAAAATAGCAAGATGGTTTGAATCACAAGAAGAGGTTGATGTTGAAATGGGATTGGAAAAAGTAAAAGAGGGGGCGAAGTTAATTAAAGCGAGTTAAAGAGAGATTGAAAAAAGTTGAGAATGAATTTGAGGAGATTAAAAAGGAGATGGAAGGAAATTCAGGTGGAGAGAATTTATAATGCGGTTTTATTCATTAGCGCTAAATCTTTTTGGCAACTTTATATCCCGCTCTTATTGCTCCTTCAAATCCCCCGCAAGGAAAAGTCCATGCAGACGCAAAATATAAATTTTTTAACGGACTTTTATTTTTGAACCTGTCAAATCCTGCTTGTCCGATTTTCTGCGAAAAACCATAAACAGCTCCCTTTGGATTTCCTGTATATCTTTCCATTGTTTTTGGTGTCCCAAATTCAACCACTTCAATATATTTTTCTAAATCAGATAAATGCTTTTGTAAAAGCTCAAAGATCTTTTTTAATTCTTCATCTTTTTTCTTTTTGTATTCTTTTTTGGGCAAATCCCATCTTTCATAATTATCTAAAAAAGTTACACAAAGCGTAGCCTTCTCTTCTGGTGCCGCAGATTTATCAATATTTGAATGAAAAGCAAGAATGAGATCTTTGTAAAAATCATCTTTTAAATTATTAATAAACACGAGATAAGAGTTTTTAAATTTTCTATTTATTTTCTCAATACCAACATTAAGCCCGATGTAAACTTGAGAAAGGGTCGTTCCAATCTTCATTTTATTTATCTTCTCTAATTCTCGTTTGCTTCCATTCCAGTCTTTTAGTAGTTGTTCGTAAATAATAAAGGGAGAAGCACTGGCGATAATTTTTTTGCCATAATAAGATTGTTTCTTTGTCTCAACTCCTATTACTGTTTCATTTTTTACTAAAATCTTTTTTACTTCCGAATTATTCAGCGCTTGACCGCCATTTTTTTCAATAACCCCTTTTAAGGCGACAGCAACATTTTGCCCGCCGTTTTTTATATAATATCCTCCGTCAAAATAATATCCATAATTGCCAATAAATGGAATTTGACATGCTATATCCACGGAATTGCCGTAATATCCCCCGAGTTGCATAAGCGCTGATTGCAATTTTTTATTTTTCGCGCAGAAATTGAGTATTTTTTGTAAAGAAATTTTATGAGAAACCATTAGAAGAGGAATAAGAAAAGGAGCAAAACATAAAAATATCGCAAAAAATATTTTGTTGGATGCCGCAGTTTTATCCCACCAGTAAAATTCACGCCCAATTTTCCGTGTAAGAAAAAACCAAAGATAAATGCCTAATTTTTCTTTGGGAAATTGTTTTATCAATTGTTTTTTTAAATCTTCCGCATTTCCGTTTTTTACTTTGAGTTCAGAATCAGGATTAATTGCTTCATAAAGATATTTGTGTCTTATAAATTCTAATTTATCATAAATCCCGCACTTTTGAAGAATGTCTTTATAGAAAGTTTTATTTATTCCGCCCGTTTGATGAAGCGCGATATCAAACTTAAATTCTTTCCTCTGAAAACTTGTCGCAAATCCGCCTATTTGATAATGTTTTTCTAATATTAAAACTTTTTTACCTTTTCTCGCTAAAATTGCCCCGGCGCTTAATCCGCCTAAGCCCGAACCGATTATAATAACATCGTATTTTTCCATGCTGGTTAACTCTTTCAATATTTATTTAAGTTTTGTATTTCTCAAAAGCAATTTTTTTTGCGAGAACTATTTTATAAATAGTTCTTTTTATTTTTAAACCTCGTTTTTTGTTTCCCGCAAAAGCGTTCATAGAAATAATAATTCTTTACATTCTTCTCTCATAAAATCATGATAAAGTTCAAGTTTGGGACTTCCTCTTTTAATTACTTCGGAACATTTAATTTTAATTCTTTGAGGACACTTTTCTGTTTCATCATTCATGCTCGCGCCGTAAATTATTCCTTTTATTCTTGCCCAAATTGCGGCTGATGCACACATAGGACAAGGCTCAAAAGTTGAATAAAGAAAGCAATCCTCTAATTTTTTGGAATTTAATTTTTTTGTAGCAAGTTTTATTGCATTAATTTCCGCATGACATATTGGATCGTTGTCTCTATCAATTGTAGTAAACGCTTCAGCAATAATTTTATCATTTTTTATAATTATAGCAGCAACAGCATGTCCGCCTTCCTTGTGTTTTTCTTTTGCTAAATTAATTGCCCTTTGCATAATTTCCTTGTTTGGATGAATCATAATAAAAATTAAAAATAAATCTCTCTTGACCGAACCCAATCAACAAGCTAAGATAGCATTATAATACCATAATATCTATCTTATGTCTAAAGAAGTCTCAGAAGTAGCGAGGCAATTTACAAAGGACTATAAAGACGCTGTTAGTCTGGAAAAAACTTATAATCAGACGGATGAGGAGAAAATAAAAGTTCTTCAGGTTTCAAGTAAAATCGCCTTTTTGTATGAGAGAGTAAGAAATGCCGTAGATTATAAAGAGGAGCATTTGCTTCGAAAAAACGCTGTGGAGAGAATATTAAAACGAAGACTAACGACTGAAAAAAACGAACTTGATGTCGCTAAATTTTTAATGTTTGAATTAATTAGAGCGAGGTATTTGCCCAATGATAAAATTCCGGAAAAAAGAATAGCGGAAATAGAAAAAATAATTGAAAAATATACTCTCCTAATCAATAAAATTCCGGAAGAAACTGACGAGAAAGAAAAGAGCAATGAATATTTATTTAACTGGATTACGGAAATGGCGTCTTGCGAAATAGAAGAAAAAATCGCTCCTTGCAAAAGAGAAGACGCCATCATTAATTTTGCCGATCAAATAATAGACAAGAAATTGAAAGTGCCAGAGAGGTTGATGAGCGAGGAAGAGAAAAAAAACCAAATTCATATTGCGGTTTTAAAAAATTTAACCAAGTCCGATTTATCTTTAATTAGATATCGGCTTTTTAAAATGAAGCATCCTGAATGGTTTTTTGCTCCTTCTGAAGAATTGATTTTAAAGCTGGCGCAGAATATGGATTCGCTAATTGACAAAATTGACAAAGAAATAAATCATCCGCTCAGCGAAAATTTTTCCAGATTTGTCAAAAAAAACCTTGCCTATTTTACTGTCTTAGAGAATGTGCTGGCTAATAATGTTGGCAATATAGATAAAATAATTTCTCATCATTTTTATCTGGAAGACGCCGTCAAAGAAGCGTGTGTCAAAAAGTATAAAGAAGCGAAAATAAAACTTCGCCGAGCAGCGGTGCGAAGTATCATTTATATTTTCGCGACTAAAATGGTTTTGGCTTTTATCTTGGAATATCCTTTTGATAAATATATTATAGAGCATGTCAATTATCTCGCCTTGGGAATAAATATTCTTTTCCCGCCTCTTCTGATGTTTTTGGTTGTCGTGACAATTAAAGTTCCGAGCAAAAAAAACACCGACCTGATTGTTGTCGGAATAAAAGAAATACTTTATGACAAATACGCAAATCCGCCGTTCATAATGAAAGGACTTTTGTCTAAAGGATCGCTTTTCTTGAAAGTGTTTCGTTTTTTCTACCTAATGCTGTTTCTTATTTCTTTCGGGTTAATAATTTTTGCGCTCAGAAAAATTGATTTCAATATTGTGAGCATTTCGTTGTTTTTATTTTTCTTATGTGTCGTTAGCTATTTCAGTATTAGAATTCGACAGAATGCGAGAGAGCTTGTCGTCACAAAAAGAAAAGAGGGAATTGTTTCTTTCGCTGTTGATTTATTTTCAATCCCCATTTTACAAATGGGACAATGGCTTTCTACGAGGCTATCTAATATAAATGTTTTTGTTTTTATTCTTGACTTCATTATTGAAGCGCCATTCAAAACATTCGTGGAAATATTTGAAGGATGGATTTATTATATTAAGGAGGAGAGGGAGAAAATATATTAATGGTTATTAAAGATAAAATTTGGGGGAAGATTGAGATTAAAGACGAGTTGATTGAGGAAATTATTTTAGATAAAGATTTTCAGAGAATGAAAAAAATTTCCCAGCTTGGAATTTTTAAGTATTCTTTTTTACATGGATTAAAGTTTAGCAGATTTGAGCACAGTATCGGAGTTTATTATTTGTTAAAAAAGTTTGGAGCAAATAAAGAAGAGTGTTTGGCTGGCCTTTTGCATGATGTATCACATGGCGCGTTTTCTCATGTTTTGGATATAGTTTTTATTGATGATGGAAATGAAGAATATGCGGACAGTATTTTGTTTGAAAAGATTTCTGGTTCTAGTATAGGCAGAATTTTAAAAAAGGATAAATATGATCTTGTAAAGATTGTAAATAATTGCGGCCATACTATGCTTGACAAAGAGCTTCCAGACATAGCGGCAGATAGAATTGATTATTTATTGAGAGATCCGCTTGGTATGAATTCTCAGCTTATAGAAAAAATTACGGATTCTCTAGTAATTAAAAATAAAGAGTTTGTTTTTGATAACTCTTTTTTCGCAAATCTTTTTGCTTATCATTATTATAATTTAAATAAAAATGTCTGGTCTTCCGTTTTCTGGACGGTAAATCACAAAATTCTTGCTGACATAATTAGATTAATTATTGAAAAGGGATATGCGAAAAAAGAAGATTTGTTTTTGAAAAACGATGAGGAAATAACAAAGATTATAGAGGAAAATAAAGACAAAGATATAGAGATGCTTATAAACAAAATGAAAAGCATAGATTATCATAAAATAAAAGTTGTGTCTAAGAAGGATAAATATGATTATAAATGGAAAAAGAAAAACAGATTTGTAGATCCGAAGATACTGATAGGGGATAAAATTAAGAAATTAAGCGATATAAATCCGGAGTGGAAATTGAAATTAGAGTATTTTAAGAAGCATTTGTATTTTGAGTATTATGTGAGGTTGGGATAAATTAGTTTAATAGCACACAGAAAAACACAGACTAAAGGCACTGATAAACACAGATAAGGATTTAAAAAATCAGTGTTTGTCTGTGACTTTAGTTAGTGTTTTTCTGTGTCCAATTGATTAATATAAATTTATCAAATACCAAAAAAAAATCTCTGAAAAGCAAATTCAAATCAATGGTTTGAATATAAATTATAAAACAATCGGTAATGGGAAAATTCCGATTGTTTTGTTGCATGGCTGGGGAATGGATTCTGAGAAATATGTTGAGTTGATGAAAATATTAAATATTAAATATTCAATATTTAATATTATTGTTCCAGATTTGCCTGGTTTTGGAAAAAGCGATGAGCCAGATAAAAGGTGGGAGGTAGATGATTATGTTGAGTTTGTTGATAAATTTATTGAGATTACAACTCGCGGTCAAAAAGGGTTTGAATTGATTAAAAATATATTAGAAAAATTTGATCCAGAAAAAGCGGTTTATACGGAGAAAAAAAGTAAGCCTATTTTAATTGGTCATTCGTTTGGTGGGATGATTGCGATAAAATATGCGGTGAAATATCCGGAGAAAATAGATAAATTAATTCTCACTGGCGCGGTGGGGATTAAACATAAATTGACAGCAAAACAAAAAGCATTTTCTATTTTAGGAAAAACAGGGAAAAGCATATTCTCTTTACCGATTATAAATAATTTTCAAAAACCAGTTTATAAAATATTTTCTAAAATAGCGCAGTACAGAAAAAAGGATTATTATTCTGCTAATTCGAGAATGAAGGAAATTATGAAAAATGTTTTAGCGGAAGATTTGATGGATTGTTTAGATAAAATAAAAACCCCGACGTTGTTAGTTTGGGGGAGAGAAGATAAAACTACGCCTTTGGCTGATGGGGAGATTATGAATGAAAAAATTAAGAATTCTGAGTTGAAAGTTATTGATGATGCTAATCATAGTTTGTCGTGTCAGAAAGCGGAGGAGTTTGCGAGGACTGTGGAAGAATTTATAAAAAAATAAAGCCGATTTTTTCGACTTTTAATTTCTCTCCTATATTTTATCTCTCTTTTGAATCTGCTTGATCTCCAACAAATTCTGGGCTGAATGTCAGTATTAGAAAGCCGACAATAACCCCTAATAAAAATCCTTCTCCATATCCATTTATTAAGGACGATGTTCCCATGCCTAATATGAATATTCCTATCCACATTAATTTACTAGCTGAATATCTCCTCTCTTTAAATATACGACCAACAGTATAGAACAAAAAGATGACTGCGGATATTCCTATTAAATTAAGCGCCACAATATTAGCGATTAAATCTTCTGCTTCGTTTGTTCCGACTGATATTGATAGAATTCCGCTTAGTGATAGCAATAGAATTACCAATAATGCTATTTGCAACAAGAATATTCCTTTGTTTTCCAAATTATAATCACCTCAAATAAGTTCGTTTTTATTTTTTCCTTTTGTTTAAGTGTAGCTAATTAATTTAAAATGTCAATTATTTTAATCACAATATTAACCTTATTTCTCATTAAACTTCTTCGCGACAGTTTGTATTTTGCTTGGCTTTGGCAGATAAAAGAGTATAGAATTGATAGGACGAGGTCTTATTTGAGAGAAGATAAAAGTATTTTTAAGAATAATATTTTTTATTTAGTTGCATCATTTTTAATTTTATTTTTTTATCTTAGTCAACAAATTTTTATTTATTTGGCGCTGTTGTTTTTCGCCTTTACTTTTTATCAGATTTTAAGAGAAATAAAAAACAGAAGCTTAAAAAGACCGAAGTTGACTTTTAGAATGCTGGTTACATTTCTTATGATTGTTGTTTTTTGTTTAATTATTGTGTTTCCGTGGATTCCCGCCTCCGCGGGAATGACAAAATCTTCGGTCTTAATTTTACTTTTTTTATTCCTCTATCTTATCACTCCTTTTTTAATCACCGCGATTATTTTATCCACAAATCCGTTTTTTAATTTTCAGAAAAAGAGAATAATAAAAAAAGCGAGTTTAAAAATGAGAGGATTAAAAAAAATAAAAGTCATTGGCATTACCGGCAGTTATGGAAAAACGAGCACGAAAGAATTTTTGTATGCGATACTAAGCCAGAAATATAAAGTTGTCAAAACAACAGGGAACAATAATACAAATATCGGCGTGGCTTATACGGTTTTAAATAAAGTGAGCGATGAATATGATTATTTTATCTGCGAAATGGGAGCGTATAAAATTGGAGAGATTAAAGAAATGTGTGAGATTGTAAAACCTGAAATTGGGATATTAACTGGGATAAATGAACAGCACCTAAGTTTATTTGGATCTATTGAGAATACGAGGAAGGCGAAGTTTGAGTTGGTGGAGAGTTTACCAAAAGATGGGATGGCAATTATAAATTCAAGAATTGATATTCGGAGTGAGGGCTTCAGCCCGATAGTCAAATTTTTTCGGGCTGAAGCCCTCGCTCCAAGTATTAAAGTCTATCAGGATTGTGTGGAGTTTGATTATAAAAATTATAAATTTAAAGCTAATCTTCTCGGTAAGCACTATATAGAAAATATTTTATCTGCTATAATTACAGCAGAGAGTTTGGGGATGAACTTGGAAGAAATTTCTAAGGCCGTAGAAAAAATAAAACCGTCTAAATTTATGATGAGAAAATTAGACGGTCCGAATAATTCTGTTTTTATTGACGATAGCTACAGCGCTAATCCCGACGGTGTGATTGCCGCGCTTGATTATTTAGACGAAGCGTATCGGGATTACAAAAAAATAATCGTTTTCCCGGGGATTATAGAGCTGGGTTCTTCATCTAAAAAAATCCATCAGAAATTATTTAATAAAATAGATAAAATTTGCGATTTTGCTTATATACTAAATACCGAATACCAAATACTGAATACTAAAAATAAATTTATTTTTGAGAGAGATTTTGGGAAAGCGGCTGAGATGTTGAAAAATAATCTTGATGAAAAAACAGTTGTTCTTTTTGAAAGTCGGGGAGCGGGGGTGGTGATGGAAAAAATAAAAAAATAGAACCGAAGTTCTATTAGCCATATGGATCAAAACCAGCGGGATGACTTACTACCCATTCTCTTGTAGCCGCCTTACGATTTTCTCCAATCTCAGTTATCTCCTCTGGATGGCATTTACCAATTTCTTTGCCACATTTTACACATTCCAATGGAATATTTTTATTTTCCATCAATTTATTAAACGTAGCTCTTGTTATACACACTATATAATTTACCTCAAAACAACTATGACAGTATGCTTTAATTACATTCCTTACTTTTCTTCCACATCCTTCACAAGCCATTATGGGCAACAACCATGTGTCTGACCCACAATGTATACAACGCCAGTTTTTTCTTTTTTGTTCTTTTATTTTAATTTAAATTCCTCCATTAATATTTTCTCTACTCTACCAAGAGCTTAATATAAATATCCATCTCTGTCAATATAAAATTTAAAATCTAACCAAAACAACCATGCCTAAAAAACAAGCCAAAAAAACATGCATCATCTCTCTTGGCGGATCTTTAATAGTTCCAGACGGAGTTGATTATAGGTTTATCAAAAAATTCAGAGAATTGATTTTGAAAAAAGTAAAAAACGGAAATAAATTTATAATTGTTTGCGGAGGCGGTAGGTTAAATAGTAAATATAACGAAGCGGGAAAGAAAGTTAGGAAATTAAGTAATGAGGAATTAGACTGGATTGGAATTTATGCTTCAAGGTATAACGCGCAGTTTGTAAAAATATTATTTGGAGATTTGGCCTGCGATGAAATAAATATAAACCCGCATCAGAAGATATTAACAAAAAAACCAATTTTGATTGGCGCGGCGTATAAGCCCGGCTGGTCAACAGATTATGACGCGGTTTACTTGGCAAAAACTTACGGCGCGAAGTCAGTGGCTAATTTATCAAATATAGATTATGCTTACGATAAAGATCCTAAAAAATACAAAGACGCTGTGCCAATAAAAAATATAAGCTGGAAAGATTTTAGAAAAATTGTCGGGAATAAATGGGAGCCGAGAATGAATAAGCCTTTTGATCCAATCGCTAGTAGAGAAGCGGAAAAGTTAGGATTAGAGGTAGTGATTTTAAATGGAAAGAAGTTGAAAAATTTTGAGAATTATTTGGATGGGGAGAAATTTGTGGGGACGGTGATAAAATAATAGCTGTTGTAGGGGCGGGTCGCGACCCGCCCCTACTGAGTTTACTTTTATGAAACAAATAAAATTAGATTTAGATAATACAGAAGAAGCGTTAAATGATGCCGCTAAAATTTTACAAGATGGCGGAGTTATTATTTATCCCACAGATACTTTATACGGACTTGGCGCAAATGCTTTTAATGAGAACGCTGTTTTAAAAATTTATAAAATAAAAAAGCAGGACAGAAATAAGCCGATTTCAGTTATTGTGAAAGATCTAAAAATGGCGAGGAAAATCGCTTGTCTTGATTCTAAAGTAGAAAAAATATTAAACAAAATATGGCCAGGACCAATAACAATTGTTTTGAGAAAAAAAGATATTATTTCAGATGTTTTGACTGGGAATGGTGAAACTGTGGCAATTAGAATTCCGGACAACGAATTTATTTCAGCACTGATGGAAAAAGTAGATTTTCCAATAACCGCGACAAGCGCGAATATTTCTGGGGAAAAAGATTTATTAAAGTCAGAAGAAATAATCAGGAAATTTAAATTCGCTAAAATAAAACCAGACTTATTTATAGATGCGGGAGATATAAAAAATGCCCAAGCTTCAACGATTATAGATTTAACAACGGGAATTCCGAAAATAATAAGAACAGGAATTGTGGGAAAAGATGAAATAAAAAAGTTTTTTGGAAAATTTATTTAACTTTTTAACTTTCTACTTTTTAACTTTATAACTCATTTTATGTCTAATTTTTTCACAAGCCATTATCTAAAGCATCACCTCAGACACGAGATAACCGAACTCTACACTTCCGTCGCAATTAAAAACTTTGCGTTTTCAATGATTGCTATTTTTGAGCCGCTCTATTTATACGAACTATATAGTTCTATTTCAATAGTTTTTTTGTATTACGCCGTTGTGTATACTCTCTATTTTTTTGCTCTTCCTTTTGGAGCAAAAGCGGCCGCGAAATATGGTTTTGAACACTGCATTTTTTACAGCATCCCTTTCGCAATCTTATACTTTTTAGCTCTCTCTCAAATTCCTAATTATGGCTGGATGATATTTGCTGCGATGATTTTTGTAATTATTCACAGAATTTTATTTTGGCCGTCTTTTCATACTGATTTCGCGCATTATAGCGCGGCGGGATTTAAAGGAAGAGAAATGAGCGCGATGTCTTCTATCTCTACCTTGGCGGCGATAATAGGTCCCGTAATCGGAGGAATAATTTTGACAAGATTTGGATTTGAAAGTCTTTTCGTGGTTGTTTCGGTTTTAAGCCTAGCCTCTATTATTCCGCTTTTTATGACCAAAGAAAAATTTGAGCCTCACGATTTTTCATACAAAAAAGCGATTAAGCGAATAATAAAACCCTATGGAAGATACAAGAGAGAAAATCTAATAACTTATTTTGCTTTCGCTGAAGAAATGCTTATCATAATTGGTTGGCCTATTTTTATATTTTTCATCATCAAAGAGTTTTATCTAATAGGCGCGCTAATGGGCGCTTCGGCGTTATTTATCGCAATCACAAATCTCTATGTTGGGAAATTATCCGACAAATTAAACACAGACAAAAGAGAAAAATTATTAGCATCAAGCGCTTCTCTCTACTCTGTTTTTTGTTTTCTGCGTCCTTTTGTCGGGGGATGGTTCGGCATTTTGTTGGTTGACTTTTTTTCCAAAATAGCAAAAATGGGTATCGCATATCCGATTCTCACTTTTATTTATAGCGGCGGCGGGCGGCGCAAAGATTTTTTGGAATATGTAATGTTTTATGAACTTTCCTCATCGCTTGGCAGAATTGTAATTTTATGGTTTGCGTTTTTAATCTCTTTATATTTATCTGGGTTTATTTTCTGGTTCGCTATTTTTGCATTATCAGGCTTATGGGCGTTTTTATTTAAATCAGCAAAATTATAATGGAAATTATTCAATCAATAATTTTAGGCATCATTCAGGGCATCACGGAATTTCTGCCAATCTCCAGTTCGGGACATTTAATTTTAATCCCGCGCATTTTTGGCTGGGAAGATCAAGGACTTGCTTTTGATGTCGCGTTGCATTGGGGAACGCTGATTGCTGTGTTGATTTATTTTCGCAAGGACTGGGTGGAGATAATAAGGAATTCTTATTTGTTAAAACTGTCATTGCGAGGGAGTCGCAACGACCGAAGCAATCCCGTGACTATGCACGATGAATTTAATTCTGGGATTGCTTCGTCGCTCTGCGGAGCTCCTCGCAATGACATTTTATCATTTCACAATTTTAAAAAATACTTAAAATCCGATTTATTATTCATAATCATCATTGCCACAATTCCTGGAGTTATCGCTGGACTATTATTAAACAACTACGCGGAAACTGTTTTTAGAAATCCTTTGATAATTTCTGCGACTTTATTTTTAGGCGCTATCTTATTATTTTACGCTGATAAAGTTAGCATAAAAAAAGCAGACTTAACTAATTTAACTCTGCGAATGGGGATTATAGTTGGATTATTTCAGGCGTTGGCGATTATTCCTGGCGTTTCGCGCAGCGGGATTACAATTACGATAGCCCTGCTTCTCGGCTTAAAAAGAACTTCCGCTGCTAAATTTTCTTTCTTATTATCCACCCCAATAATCCTCGGCGCAGGGATTAAAGAATTTCCAAGTTTATTAGAAAGCGGATTAGATGTAACTATTTTAGTTGGCGTTTTAATTTCCGCTCTGAGCGGTTATTTAGCGATTAAATATATGTTGAGGTATTTGGAAAATAGGAATTATGATGTTTTTGTAGGCTATCGGATTTTGTTAGCGATTACTTTATTTTCTCATCTCTCTTTCAGCCTGACTTAATGAGTTAATAACACCATCTAAATTTCCTTCTAGAATACTTTCAATTTCGTGCCAGCTTTTTTTAATTCTGTGATCCGTAATTCTGTCTTGAGGGAAATTGTAAGTCCTTATTTTCTCGCTGCGATCTCCCGTGCCAATCTGACTGGACCGCGCGTCTTTTTCTTCTCTCGCTTTTTTCTCTTCCTTTACGACTAATAATCTAGATCTTAAAATTTGCAAGGCTTTTGTCTTGTTTTTTAATTGGGATTTTTCATCCTGGCAGGAAACAGTTATGCCTGTTGGAAGATGGGTTATTCTGACTGCGGAGTCGGTTGTGTTGACGCTTTGTCCGCCCGGACCGGAGGAGCGGAAAATATCAATTCTTATCTCTTCATCTTTTATTTTCAATTCTATTTCTTCCGCCTGAGGCAAAACGGCGACTGTCGCGGTTGAAGTGTGAACGCGTCCTTGTTTTTCTGTTTTTGGAATTCTTTGGACGCGATGAACGCCGCTTTCATATTTCATTTTAGAATAGACATCAGTTCCATTAATCTCAAATATAATTTCTTTGAAACCGCCAATAGATGATTTGTTGGAATTTAAAATCACTGTTTTCCAATTTTGATTTTCAGCGAATTTCGCGTACATCCTGAATAAATTTCCAGCAAATAATCCCGCTTCATCTCCTCCCGCGCCAGCGCGAATTTCAACGATGATATCTTTTTCATCCTTGGGATCTTTGGGAATTAAAAGCAATTTTATCTCGTCTTCTATTTTATTTTTATTTTCTAGTAATTTTTCATTTTCTTCTCTTGCCATTATAATTAATTCTTCATCATTTTCGTTTTTTATCATTTCACTATTTTCTAAAATACTTTTTTCTATCTTCAGAAAATTTTCATATTTATCAACAATCTCTTTTAACGCGCTTTGCTTCTTGCTTAATTTCTTAAACTTTTGCAAATCCAAAATTATCTCAGCTTTGCTAAGTTCATTTGTAATTTCATTATATTCCTTTTTAATTTTTTCCAGTTCTTGTCGCATAACAATTTCTAAATTAAATATAATACCCCATCTAATTTATTCAAGACGGGGTATTAGTTTTAAAATGCTATTTCTCAGATTTCGTGTCGCTTTTTACTTTGCTTTTTATTTCCGCTTTCTTTTTGGACTTTAGCGCTCGTTTATCTTTTTTTGAAACAACGCTTTTTTTCTTCTGGCCAGCCATTTTTTTGAAACGATCAACGCGTCCCGTTGAATCAACTATTTTCTTTTTCCCAGTATAAACGGGATGGCAAGCGCTGCAAACTTCAACATTTATTTCAGGAACGACAGACCTTGTCGTAAAAGTATTGCCACAAACGCATTTTACCGCGCATTTGTCATATTTTGGATGGATGTTTCTTTTCATTTTATTGCTTAATATTAAACCCCTTCAATAAACGCATTCTATCAGAGATATTTGTTTTTGGCAAATTTTTGTCATACTAACATACTAAGCATGTTAAAATGATTTTACATTATGCAATTTTTATAAATTATGCTATAATTATAATCAGAAATTAGCATAAAAATAAAAATAGATAATAAAAATACAAATGTGAAAGTCCTTATGTTTGGTTGGGAATTTCCGCCGTTTAATAGCGGGGGATTGGGAACCGCCTGTTACGGAATAACAAAGTCTCTATCAGAGAAAGGCGTTGAAATAGATTTTGTTCTTCCGAGGAGCTACAAATTTTCGGAAAATTTTCTGAATATAATTTCCGACAAATTGCCAAAAATAAAAATAAAAGAAATAAGCTCTCCGCTTGTTTCTTACGCGACTTCTCAAAATTACAGAAGGAGGGTTTTTTTGTTGAAGAAGAGTGGTATTAATAATATTTATTGTGATAATTTAATTCAGGAGGTATATAGATATTCTTTGTTGGCAAGAGAGATTGCCAAAGATACTTGCTGTGACTTAATTCATGTTCATGACTGGATGACTTTTCCAGCCGGAATTGAAGCGCAAAAGATTTTAAATAAACCTCTTTTGTCCCATGTTCATTCAACGGAAACTGACAGAAGCGGCGGGCATGGAACTAATCCAGAAGTGTTTGGGATAGAAAAAGAAGGGATTAAAAAATCTGATGGAGTTATAGCGGTGAGTAATTTTACAAAAGATAAAATTGTCAAAAATTATAATGCGGCTGAAAATAAAGTAGATGTAATTTATAATGCCATAGACAAAAATGAATTTAGCTCTGATTCTAATTGTGAAAATCATTTTAATTTTCACGGCAAAAAAATAGTCTTATTTTTAGGAAGAATAACTTTGCATAAAGGACCAGATTATTTTCTTGATGTAGCCAAAAAAGTTTTAGAAAAAAATAAGGATGTAATTTTTATAGTTTCTGGGTCAGGCGATATGGATCAGCAGATTATAGAGCAAGCGGCTGATTTAGGAATTGCGGACAAAGTTTTATTCACCGGATTTCTGCGTGGCGAACAATTAAGGAAGATTTATAAAATGGCTAATTTATATGTAATGCCTTCTGTCGCTGAGCCGTTTGGAATTACACCGCTGGAATCTTTAGCGAGCAAAACTCCCGTTCTTATTTCCAAACAATCCGGCATCAGCGAAATTCTTAACCATTGCTTAAAAGTTGATTTTTGGGATATCAACGAAATGGCAAATAAAATCCTCGCTGTTTTGGAAAATGAAGAACTGGAAGAATGTTTAGTAGATAATGGATTTGCGGAAATAGATAGATTTAACTGGAATAATGTGGCGGAGAAGATTATTTCTATTTATGAAAGATTGATTTGGAGGAAAAAATATATGTAATCTCAAACAAGAAATAACACTTAGAACTTTAACTTAATATTCCATGCCTTCAATCTGCTTCTATTTCCAAGTCCACCAGCCTTTCAGAATAAAGAAATATTCGGTCTTTGATGTTGGGCAGGATCATAATTATTTTGATGATCAGAATTTGAATGAGAAAGGAAGCAGGGCGGTGATGGAAAAAATAGCGAAAAAATGTTATTTACCGACAAATCAAGTGTTGCTTGACTTAATTCATCGTCATCCGGAATTCAAAATAAGCTATTCTTTTTCCGGAGTCGCCTTGGAGCAAATGGAAAAATACGCTCCGGAAGTTCTGAAATCATTCCAGCGGCTTGTCAAAACAGGCAATGTGGAAATTTTAGATGAAACATATTATCATTCTCTTTCATTTTTTTATTCAGACGAGGAATTTATAGAACAAATAAAATTACACAGAAAAAAAATAAAAGAACTTTTTGATTATGAGCCGAAAATTTTTAGAAATACAGAGCTGGCTTATAATAACGAACTTGCTGCTCTTGTGGAAGAATTGGGTTACGATGGAATATTAGCGGAGGGCTGGGAACATTATTTAGGCTATCGCTCGCCGAATTTTGTTTATCGTCCCAAAGGAACAAATAAAATAAAATTGCTTCTCAAAAATTATAAACTTTCCGATGATATTGCTTTTCGGTTTTCCAATCAGGGTTGGGAAGAGTATCCCTTAAATGTTCCAAAATTCTGCCAGTGGGTTAATTCAATTAATGGAAATGGGCATACCGTAAATCTTTTTATGGACTACGAAACATTTGGAGAGCACCAATGGGAAGATACGGGAATATTTAATTTTCTAAAATTTTTGCCAGAAGAAATATTAAAACATCCTGACAATAATTTCAAAACACCATCAGAACTTGTTGATTTATACGAACCAGTCGGCGAACTTGATATTCATAATATTTTAACTTGGGCTGATATGGAAAGAGATTTGAGCGCCTGGACTGGAAATTCTATGCAGAAATCAGCGCTTAAAAAAGTTTATGAGTTAGAGGAAGATGTTCTAAATTCAGATAATGAGCAGCTGATAGATGACTGGCGAAAAATGCAAACTAGTGATCATTTTTATTATATGTGCACAAAATGGTTTAACGACGGCGATGTCCATAAATATTTTAGCCCGTACGAATCGCCCTACGAAGCGTTTATCAGTTTTATGAATGTTTTGAATGATTTTAGGTTTAGGTTGGAATCTGAAATTTCAAGAGCCTAAGATTCCGAATCCTCCGAGGATTCGGAATCTAGATTAATTAAATTTAAAAAAACAAAAATGAAAAACAACATCAAGCCAAAAGCGGATCTGCTTTTTGAGATTTCTTGGGAAGTGTGCAATAAAGTCGGTGGAATTTTTACGGTCTTAAGTTCAAAGGCTGTGCAGATGCAAAAACATTACAAGGATGAATATTATTTGATCGGACCGTATTTTCTTGAAGCAAGCAGGACAACATTTAAAGAAGATCCAGTCCCGAAAGAATATGCGGAAATTTATGACGAACTAAAGAAAAAGGGGATTGTTTGTCATTTTGGAAAATGGCTTGTTGATGGAGAACCAAAAGTGATTTTAATTGATTATAAAGATTTTTGGCCGCAAGTGAATGTGATTAAAAGCGAGATTTGGAATAATTTCAAAGTTGATTCTTTAGACGCTCCTTACGATTTCAATGAGCCTGTTTTATGGAGCTGGGCGGTTGGAATGCTGATTGAAAAAATAAGCAAAGTTCATAGTGACAAAAAAATAGCCGCGCAAGCGCATGAATGGCTTTCGGGAGGAGCAATCTTATATTTGAAAAAAAATAATATAAAAGTGTCAACAATTTTTACAACGCATGCCACATCGCTTGGAAGAACCTTAGCTGGACATGGATATGATCTTTATTCAGTTTTAGATAAAATAGATCCGGAAAAAGAAGCGTATAAATATGGAATGCAAGCCAAACATTTAATGGAAAAGGCAAGCGCTAAGGCGGCGGATGTTTTTACGACGGTGAGTCAAATTACCGCGCTGGAAGCAAAACATCTTCTTAAAAGGAAAGTTGATGTTATCTTGCCAAACGGCTTGGATATGTCGCAATTTCCAAGTTTTGAAAAAGCGGCGTTGAAACATAAAATATACAGAAACAAACTGCGCGAATTCGCGCTTTATTATTTTTTTCCGTATTATAAAATTGATCTAAAAAATACTTTGTTTATGTTTACCGCCAGCCGTTATGAATTTCACAACAAGGGGCTGGACATCACGATAGAATCTCTTGGAAAACTTAATGAAAAAATGAAGAAAAACAAAAGCAAAAAAACCGTTGTAACTTTTTTCTGGGTGCCAACGGGAACGGATGGCATCAGACAAGAAATAACTGAAGCGAGAGAAGCGTATCGCGACATCACGGATTTGCTGGAAGAAGAAAAAGACGAGATCGAAGAAAATTTATTATACGCGATTACTTCAGAAACCAAAATAAATGAGCAGTCAATTTTTGACGAAGATTTTATTCTTAAAATAAAAAGGAAAATTCTTAGATTAAAATCTAAAGGCGGAGAAGCGCCATTCTCAACGCATAAAATAGTGGATAGTAAAAACGATCCCATCTTAAAAGCTTTTGCAAAAGCGGGACTTGAAAATAAAGAAGAAGATAGAGTAAAAGTTATTTTTTATCCAATTTATTTGACGGGCGCTGATGGGCTTGGCGATCTTGATTATTACCAAAGTCTTCAGGCTTGCCACTTGGGAATATTTCCCTCTTACTATGAGCCATGGGGATATACTCCGCTGGAGACTGCCGCGCTTGGGGTTGCTTCGCTGACAAGCAATCTATCAGGATTTGGCAGATATTTTTACGACACGCTTCACAATAAAAAAGTTCCAGGTATCTATATTTTAGATATAGAAAATGAAAAGAAAGAAAAAATGATTAATGACTTTGTTGATATTCTTTATAAATATACGCTTTTTACAAAAAAGCAAAGGATTGATAATAAAATCCAGGCGCGCAAAGTTGCTTTCATGGCGGACTGGGAAAATTTCGCAATGAATTATATTGAAGCGCAGAATATGGCGGTGGAAATTAGTAATTCATAAATTGCATTAGAAATTGGAATTTACCCTTTAGGGTTTTATGAAATCTCGCTTATTCAAACCGATCTCAATGAAATCCTAAAGGATAAATTCCGTGTATTTATTTACTTCTTACAAAAAACCATGATCCAATTACGAAAAGATTATATCCTCAATCGCTGGAGTTATATTGCGTCTGATCGCGCTAAAAGACCGCAGCAGTTTAAAAAAGATAAAGCGAAAAATAACAAAGAAAGTGTTTGCTACTTTTGTCCAGGCAGTGAAAATTTAACTCCGCTGGAGATTGGGAGAGTTAGTAAGAAAAATAAAAAAGATGAATGGCAAGTGCGCTGGTTTCTAAATAAATTTCCCGCGGTTGATGAAAGTTTGAAGAAAGAAATTAAAACGACAGATAAATATTATACAAACGGAGAAGCGTTTGGATTTCATGAGATTATTGTGGAAACGCCAGATCACGAAAAACAGCTGGCGGATTTAGGCGTGAAAGAAATTGAAGAAGTGTTAAAAGTGTACGCGCTAAGGATGGAAGAATTAAGCGCGAAAGAGGGAATAAAATATGTGCAAATTTTTAAAAATAGCGGAGCAAAAGCGGGGACTTCATTGGTTCATTCTCATAGCCAGATTATCGCCACAAACGCCATCCCATCTTTAATTCAGGAAAAAACTGACGCTGTAAAAAAATACAAGAGCTGTCCATATTGCGAGATAATAAAAAGTGAAGAAAAAAGCGAACGATTTATTTGTGATAATAACGATTTTATTTGTTTCGCTCCTTACGCGCCAAGGTTTAATTATGAAGCGTTAATTTTCCCAAAGAAACATTATAAAAATATAACTGAATTAAAGGAGGCGGAGTTTAAAAATTTAGCTGAGATATTTAAAACAATTCTTCCAAAACTTGAGGGAGCAGGCATTTCTTACAATTTTTATTTGCATTATTCTCCAATCGGAGGAGATTTGCATTTTCATTTTGTAATCGCGCCAAGAGTGAATACTTGGGCGGGGTTTGAGTTGGCAACTAATTCTTTTATTATAAAAATTTCCCCCGAAGACGCGGCGGAGTTTTATAAAGAAAATTAGTCTATTTTAAATAATTTAATAAATTTAATCTAACCAAAATGAAAACTCTAAAAACAAAACTACTCCTCACCTTTTTAATCTCAAGTTTCTTTTTGTTTGGTTTGGCGGGAGGGAGTGAGGCAAGTAATATGGGTCCTTTAACTGTTCATCCGACCAACCCAAGATATTTTGCTGATGGGAACGGAAAGGCAACCTATCTTACAGGTTCTCATACCTGGTATATTTTTCAGGATTGGAAAGGCGGCAGTAGGGAGGCGTTTGATTTTGATGATTTTATAGACTTTTTAAAAATAAATAATCATAATTTTGTAAGAGGGTGGATATGCAAAAGTACTTATATTCCATGGGATAAAGACGAGATTGATTCACCTTACCAGCGCACAGGAGTTGAAAATGCATGGGACGGGAAGCCAAAAGTTGACCTGTATGCATTTAATGAGAGTTATTTTATTAAACTTCGCGAGCGTGTTAAAAAAATGGGGGATAATGGCATTTATGTGTCTATGATGATGTTTTGGGATACAGCGAAATTAGGAGGCAAATATTGGGATTCGCATATATTTAACAAAGCAAATAATATACAGAGAATTAACGGTGATTTTAATTCAGAACCTTATGGAAGAGAAATATATAATTTAGATTCTTTAAAAGCAGGAAATATTCCCGAAAGACTTGAAATTTTAGAATTACATGAAGTTTATGTCCGCAAAATAATTGACACATTAGGAGATTTGGATAATATAATATGGGAAGTAGGGAACGAAATGAACAAAGACACTGTAAGTTTTCAGAATTATTTTATTGACTACATTCGTGATTACGAAAAAGGCAAGCCAAAACAGCATATGGTAGGATTTACCTTTGTGGAATCCTCAATTCCCAATGTCGATTTATTTAAGAGCAGTGCCGATTGGATATCGCCGCACGATCCACTTGGCGATCTAAATAGTGGTTATTCTTTTAATCCGCCGGCCAATGACGGCTCCAAAGTTATTCTTTCAGATACAGATCATCTTGCTAAAATAGTTTTTCCTGCAAATTCTTATCCTGAGAGATATAGACAATGGGCGTGGAAAAGTTTTACCAGGGGTATTAACGCAATTCTTATGGATGATATGCAATCTCCCGCAGTGGACAATGCAGTACATCCGCTATATGATGAAGTGCTTGCGTTATCTCCTGCTAGAAAATATCTTGGCGATATATTGCGTTATGCCGAACGGGTTGATCTCGCCCTTATGACACCGCAAGGTTCGTTATCATCCACAAAATATTGTTTAGCAAATCCAGGCTCGCAATACATTATTTATCAACCAGATAGTGGTCAGTTTAGTGTTAATTTATTTGCGGGAACATATAATTACGAATGGTTTAATCCAACGACAGGAGCAGTTAAAGGAAGTGGGACAATAAATGCGCCTAATGGAAACAAAAATTTTATTCCGCCATTTAATGGAGATGCGGTTTTATATCTTTCTGTTTCGGGCACTGCTGTGATACCTAAATTAATCCCCAGGGATTATTGGTCTGTTATTTATGTGACTAGCGAGGAAACTGATATTAGAGAGAAAAAAAGCGCTGAAAAAGTTTTTGATGGCGTTATAGAGACCCGCTGGGCGGCTAGGTGGCCTCCAAATAGAACAGTTCCTCCTCATCCGCAAGAAATTGTAATAGACATCGGGGAATCATACAAGATTAGCGGGTTTCGCTATTTGCCGCGACAAGATTTTCATGATGGCGCATGGCAACCAAGCGGAACGATCGCTGATTATAAATTTTATGTCAGCAATAACAAAGATAACTGGGGCGCTCCTGTTGCCAGTGGAACTTTTTCTAAAAGTGGAGAAGAAAAACAAATTTTATTTCCAGAAAAAGAAGGACGGTATTTTCGTTTAATAGCTTTATCTGAAGTTAATGGCAACGATGGAACAGTTGTTTCCGAGCTAAATCTTATTGGCACTGACGCGGACGGATGTTTAACTTATGAAATTTGCAATAACAAAGATGATAATTGCAACGGACAAGTAGATGAAACTTGCGATCAGGACAACGATGATTATTGCGGGTGCGATATGGTTTTTGAATATGGCGCCAATTTAACAAATGTTTGTCCAAACACTAACACCAGCAATGATTATTGGTGGTATAACACCTGTGATTGCAATGATTCTTCTGCGAATATTAATCCAAATGCGATTGATATTTCTGATGATGGCATTGATAATAACTGCGACGGCGATGATCGCAATGCTACTATTAATAACTCTACTCATTCCAAATTGCCGCAAAATCATTGGCGGCTTCTCGATGTTGACAGCGAAGAATTATTTAATAATGATCCGCGTCCTCCTTATCAGGGGAGTAAAGCGTTCGATGGCGTAGTTGATACTTATTGGGGTACTGAATGGGTCAATAATGATCCCCCGCATCCTCACTATATTAAAATAGATTTAGGCAAGACTTACTTTATTGACAGTTTTAG
Source organism: bacterium (assembly GCA_030638825.1). GTDB lineage: Bacteria > Patescibacteriota > Minisyncoccia > JAHIHE01 > JAGLIN01 > JAGLIN01. Next base: position 27,327 of record DAOWDU010000046.1, read on the forward strand.
CTATTTGCCAAAACAGTGTACACAATTTTGGTGGGTAAATGGAATGATCGCTGATTACAAATTTTATGTTAGCGAAGATCCAAATAGTTGGGGCGTTCCTGCCGCTGAAGGAACTTTTAACAGTAATCAAGATGAAAAAAAGGTCTTGTTTGCTGGCAAAAAAGGAAGATATATTTATCTGCAAGCTGATTCAGAATTTAGAGGAGAAGATTTTAATATTACCACGGTATCTGAATTGAATGTTTTGGGGCATGATATTGGGGCGGCCTCTCTTCCTCTTCCCGATCCAACTTGCGGAGACGGAGATTGCAATGGAACCGAAACCTGCTCAGACTGTCCGGCGGATTGCGGAGAATGTTCAGTCCCCGATCCTCTTCCCACCTGCGTAGATGATTTAGGAGGCAAATGCTGCAATAAATTCCCAGGACAAATTTGCGGGGGAACAGTAGTACCCTCATCAGATTGTACTAATTGTTGTTTAGGAACCTGTTCTTTTAGCGGAGTTGTTACCTGTACCACTCAAGGCTTTCAATGCTGTACTAACGGCTGCCAATCAGGATATAAAGGCTATCTTGACTGTCCAGCAGCAGGAGAAGTATGCTGCGAGGATTGTTATATCGGGGGAGGAATAGTCTCTCCTCCAGAGAATATTAATATCAAAAATCCTGTCAAAACATCAATTTTCGCTAAGATTATTGAAAACACCCTGATGTGGTCTCTCTCTA
>DAOWDU010000044.1 GCA_030638825.1 bacterium
TTTTGGCGATAGGATTAGATCCTCAGAAATGCACGATTGCCATTCAATCACAAATTCCGGAACATACGGAATTGGCTTGGATATTTAATACTATTACTCCTATTTCAGAACTGCAAAGAATGACGCAATTTAAAGATAAATCCCAAAATCAGGGAAAGAATATCAATGTGGGCTTATTTGATTATCCGGTTTTACAAGCTGCTGATATTTTGATGTATAAAGCAGATGCTGTTCCGGCTGGATTGGACCAAGTTCAACACATTGAACTGACGAGAAAAATTGCGCGATTTTTCAATAATAAATTCGGAGAAACTTTTCCGGAACCGAAAGATATTATCACTGAAACTCCAAAGATTATGTCGCTTACTGATCCGACAAAAAAGATGAGCAAGTCGCATGGACCAAAATCATATATTGGGATTAATGATGAGCCAGGAGTTATTAAGAAAAAAATAAGAAAGGCGATTTCAACCACTGAATATAATAAAGACATTTACAATTTCTACGCGTCGTTATTGGAAGAGTTTGGAACCGAAAAAAATAAAGATTATTTTGCCAACCAATTCAAAAATCAAAACCTAAAATTCTCTGAATTAAAAGACGCGCTGGCGGAAGATATTGCTAATTATTTCAAAGACTTTAGAGAAAAAAGAAAAGAACTTGAAAAAGATCCAGGAGAAGTGAAAAAGATTTTGAATGAAGGAGCTGAGAAAGCAAGAGAGATTGCGCGAGAGACGATGAAAGAAGTAAAAGAAAAAGTTGGGATTGGTTTTGTGAAATAAAAAAGTGGAAACAGATTTATTCCCACTACTTTAATTATTCTCTTGCTGGTATTTTTCCAGCAATTCTTTTCCATTCCCACAACCAGGAGTTTGTGAATGATGCAGACATTTTGATTTTAAACAATTCTCAGAACATAGCTTAACAACTTCCTTGCTATATATTTCTTTAATTCTTTCAAAAGCCTCTTCTGTATTCCCTGGCACTTGGACTAGAGTATTCTTATCATCAAGAACAAGATATAATGCCATCAGTTTCCCCTCCATTTATTTTTTCTTCTCCTTGCCTCTATCTGGCCATTTCTCATACAACCCCCACAAATAGTATGTTTACCATGTTCACCATGTTCACATTTACAACCTGTCGGTATATCTCCTGTCATATTTCTCTCCTCCTCTAAACGATAAATTCTATTATAGGCAAAATTTTTTACCTATAAAAAAATAACCTCTTAATTGAGATTATTTTTTTATAGACAATAGATGTAAAATAGAAAAACAAGGGGTGAGGAATTTGAGATAATTTTTTCCAATCATTACTGACATCTTTTTCATTTAAATTCTTACTCCTAATTTTCAGAATACTCCAAATAGAAATTTTCGTCAAGATGAGTTATCCACAGGTGTTTTAGAAGCTGGGCTTCCAATTGGAAGCCCAGCTTCTAAAACATTATCTCTCGTATCTATCCCTAATCCTCACTGTATCATCCAAATGCGGTGTAGAATATTCCTGTAAAATCGTATTTTCAATCGCTAAAATCGTATGCGGGGTATCTGGTTTAATTCTAATTGTATCATTCTTTTTTAAATTAACTTCTTTATCATCAAATTTGATCACAACCTCGCCAGAAAAAACATGCATCGTTTCATCTTTTTTATTATGCTTGTGATGCGAGGTGCTCTCATTTTTCATTAAATATAATTCCTTAGTCATATACTTGTCTGTCTGAATAATCAATTTTTCATACCCCCACGGCTTGTCAATTTTATTAGAATATTCTCTGTTAACAATTTCCAGATCTTTAGTAGAATCAACCGATTGCCAGAAAACATTTTCTTTGTAATGATTCATAAAACCATTGTTGGAAATTTCAGGAAAAGCAAGTTTTTCTATATCCCCTTCCTTGTGTTTGGATAAGATTGATTTTAGTTCTTTGGACATTATATAAATTCCGGCATTGATATAATAATTAAGTTCCGGTTTTTCTTTAAAGCCAATGATTTTATTTTCTGACATTTCCACTATTCCATAGGAAGAAATAAGCGGCGTTACATACATCAGCATTTTATTTTTATGCGCGTTTATCATTTCCTTTATGTTCGCGTCGCAAACCACATCACCGTTTCTAATTATATAATTATCAGCTTCAAAATTTTTAAATAAATTATTGATAGCGTACAAAGTTCCCCTTGGCTTGTCTTCTACTAAATATTCTATCTCTACTCCTTGCCAATTATTTCCAAACCGTTCTCTTATTTTTTCGTTCAGATGTCCGCAAAGCAAAACGACTTTTTTTACGCCAGCGTGTTTAAACTGCAAAATCTGCTTGTCTAAAATCGTGTAGTCTTTTTTTATTTCCAAAAGCGGTTTTGGAATTTGATCAGTTAATGGCCTTAGTCTTTTTCCGTATCCGCCGCATAGTATTGCTCCGAGCATAATTGTTTTTTATTTAGTTATTATTTAGTTATTGCTTGTATAATTTAAAATATCAGATTGTTGTAAATAAGTCAATAATGCTCAACTTTATATTTGACAAAATCAACGATTTAATTTATAATTCCTCATTGCCTAAGGCTTTATTTGTTTCCTTAATTACGACAAATGTTAGAAGGAGTATCAATAATAATTCCAACTTATAACGAGGAAAAAAATATTCATAAGCTAATAGAAAGAATTAGATTAGCTTTTTTAAATAGCGGTGTAAACTATGAGCTTATTTTTATTGATGATAATTCAGCTGACAATACTGTTTTGGAAATTAACAAATGTCTGAAAAAATCGCACTTGGATGGACAAGTTTATCTAAAAAATCAAAAAGAGACAAAGGGTAAGGGACATTCTTTGCTTATAGGATTTAAAAGAGCAAAATATGACACTGCTTGTATGATTGACGCTGATTTGCAATATCCGCCGGAAGAGATTTTGCCGATGTATAAAAAATTGGAAAATGCTGATATTATTGTCGCTAACAGAAAGACAAGAGAAGGACGCAGAAGAAACTTTTTAAGTAAAATTTTTACAAAATTATTTGGCAATATTTTACTTGGGATAAAACTAAACGATATCCAGGCAGGATTGAAAGTTTTTAAAAAACAAACAATTGAAAGAATGGAATTAAACCCGTCTCCATGGTCATTTGACACGGAGTTTTTGTTTGAAGCGAAAAATAACAACTCTAAAATTATTGAGCATGATATTAAGTTTGTAAGGAGAAAAATGGGAGAAAGCAAAGTTACATTTTTTTCCAGTTTTGAGCTGGCGCTTTTTTGTCTAAAACTAAAATTAAATTCTATAGCCAGTGATAAATTTCTAAGAAACAACTTCATTTTTTTCTGCGGTTCGCTTGTTGTAGCTGTTTTTAATTATCTTTATCATCCGGTTCTTGGAAGAATGATGAGCGTGGAAGAATTCGGCGAAGTACAGACACTTATTTCTTTGTTAGCGCAAACAGGCATTATTATCGGGATTTTCAGGATGATTGCTCTCAATATAATCTCTAATCAAAAAACAAAAGACGAAAACAGGGAAACGATCTTAATGCTTTATAAGCTCGCCTTATGCGCTACAATAGTTATTAGCAGCGCAATAATTATTTGTAGTCCTTTCCTAAAATCTTTCTTTCATTTCAACTCTTTTTATCCATTTATCAGTTTGGCGATAATCCTTTTTATTGGATTTTTAATATCTTTCCGTGAGGCAATTTTACAGGGCAGACATAAATTCAAAGCGCTTTCTCTTAATCAGATTTTTCTTTCTTCCGGCAGATTGATTTTTTCCGCTCTATTGGTTTATCTTGGCTGGTCTTCTTTCGGCGCAATTTCCGGAATTATTATTGCTCAAAGCATTGTCCTTTTTTATATTATTTCAAAAACAAAATTACTCTTTGATTTCAGTGGCTGGAATATCAAAATAGATTGGCAGAAAATGAAAAGAGAATTGAAATATGGTTCATTGATCTTGACTGTTTCTTTGTGCGTCACTTTTCTCTATACTGCCGATATAATGATTGTTAAACACTATTTCCCTAGCGAGACCGCCGGACTTTACAGCGGTATTGCAATTATTGCTAGAATTATATTTTTTGTCACTGGTTCAATTGTCGGAGTTCTTTTGCCATCCATAAAACTGAAAGATAAAAACGGAAATAACCGCAAGATTCTTTCAAGATCACTGTTCCTGTTTTTTAGCATCGGTGGAACGGTTTTGATTCTTTTCTCTCTATTTCCAGAATTTGTTATAAATCTGCTTCTCGGAGATCGCTATCTGGTTTACGCGCATTTACTGCCAAGAATGAGCTTGCTTCTATTTTTGGTATCCGTTATTAATCTCTTGTTTTTCTATCTTCTTGCGTTGAGAAATTATAGTATTGCTATTATTGCCATTTTGGGGATTTCAATAACAATAGCTATCTCATTATTCCGCCACGACACACTGGTTCATATTGTAAATAATTTTCTTTTCGGAACTATTGTGATATTAGGACTACTGGGAATGTTGTTTATTAAGAGAATGGGGTGCGGAGTTAAAAAGTAATTTATAATAATGAAAATCTTAATTTTTAATTGGAGAGACATAACTCACCCTTCTGCTGGAGGAAGCGAGCTTTTTATTCATCAGATTGCTGAGAGGTTAATAAAAAAGGGTCATCAGGTTACTCTTTTTTGTGGCAATCATCAACAGCCCAATAAACAAGACAATCTTAATGGTCTTAAAATCATCAGAAAAGGAGGGACATTTTCTCTTTATCTCTTGACCCCCTTGTATTATTTAGCTAAACTTAGAAATAGTTGCGATGTTATTATAGACACAGAGAACGGAATTCCTTTTTTTACACCACTATATTCCAGAAAACCCAAGATTTGCCTTGTTCATCATATTCATAAGAAACAATTTTTCAAAGAATTTTCTTATCCGTTGGCACTTTTCGGATATTTTTTGGAAACAAAGCTGATGCCTTTGGTCTATCGGAATATAAATTTTATAACGGTTTCAAAAAGTTCTTTAAAAGAATTGCGGAGCTTGGGCTTTAATAAAGACAATATAAAGATAATTCATAACGGAATAGATCACAATTTCTATAAACCAGATTTTTCAAGCAAGTCCAGCTATCCGCACCTTGTCTGCTTGGGAAGAATAAAAAAATATAAAAGTTTAGATATTCTTATTAAGGCAATGAAAAAAGTTGTTGAGCAAGTTCCAGATGTTAAATTGTCTATTGTCGGTGATGGAGATAATAAAAAAGAATTAGAAAAACTGGTTGAAAAACTAAATCTAAAAAAACACATTAATTTTCGCGGTTTTGTTTCAGAGGAAAAAAAGAGGGAATTTCTTCAACGATCATGGGTAGCAGTTAATCCATCTTTCAATGAGGGCTGGGGGGTTACTTCAATAGAGGCCAACGCCTGCGGCACTCCTGTTATCGCTTCTGATGTGGAAGGTTTAAGAGATTCCGTGATTGACGGCAAGACCGGTTATCTGTTTGATTACGGAGATCATAATATGTTGGCGGAAAAGATTGTTAAAGTATTAAACGATGAACATAAAAGAGAAAAATTTTCGATAAATGCGATAAAATGGGCAGATAATTTTGACTGGAACAAATCCGCTGATGAATTTGAGGAGATAATTTTATCTTTATGAATTTTATAAACTCTCTCATCTCCATCATTATACCAACAAAAAATTTTCCCAGATCATGGGAGAAACGTTTGAAATCGGTGAGAAACATAATTAATCCAATGGCAATAGTAATATCATTAATAGCATTAGTTGTTTCAATTACTACTCTTTATTACACATCTTTGCAACAAGCAAATTTAAATATCAGAATAGGAAATTCATATGGTCTCGCAACAGTTGAAATGGGTAATACACTACTTCCTTCTATCGCATTGCCAATAACTATTGTTAATGAAGGAGCTAAATCAGGAGAAGTATATCAATTAGCACTGGAAGTGATTTATCCATCAGGTAAAAGCGATTACTTTAAAAGTATACGTGTGGTTAAATCATTAGACACAATAGTAAATAATAATCAGGAAAAAATACAAGCAAATGTTGAAGATATATTTTTTAGCATTTCCCTTCTTGGAAAGAGCAAATCACAAAATATTATTGTTTTTATTCCAATTAACGAAAAATCTTTTAATTTTCCAGACGACTTTAAAGAAGCAGTTATTATTTTACATGCCATAGAATCAGAAAGAAACGAATGGAAAATACATGACAAATCAGATATAAAAGTTGATATAGGATTTAGTTATAAAAATAAAGACCAACGAATAAGAGAGACGGGGAATGCTATTCAAAACTATAAGAAATTAAATAACAGAAATTAACTATTTACAGAGTAAATCTTACAGATAAAAATATGAACAATCTTTTAGTTTCAATTATAATTACAACCAAAAACTCCGCTGAATTTTTGGAGGAGTGTTTAAAATCAATTAAAAATCAAAGTTATCAGGATATTGAAATAATTGTGGTTGATAATAATTCTACGGATGATACAAAGGAAATTGCCAAACAATATACTAATCAAGTTTTTAACAAAGGTCCGGAAAGATCAGCGCAAAGAAATTTCGGTGTCCGGCAGGCTAAGGGAGATTATGTTCTGATCATTGACAGCGACATGAAATTATCTGAAAATGTTATTGCGTCTTGTGCCGAAAAGATAAAATCGGATGATAAAATAAAAGGTATTATTATCCCAGAAGAATCTTTCGGTGTTGGCTTTTGGGCAAAATGCAAAAAATTAGAAAGATCTTTTTATGTCGGTGTTGACTGGATGGAAGCGGCAAGGTTTTTTGATAAGAATATTTATGAGAAAGCGGGAGGATTTGATGAAAATATAACTGGTGGTGAGGATTGGGATTTATCGCAAAGGGTGGAAAAATTTGGCAAAATTGACAGAATTTCTGATTTTATATATCACAATGAGGGTAATTTGAATTTCTATAATATAATTAAAAAAAGATATTATTACGCTAAGCGGTTTAAAAATTATGCTGCTAAGCAAGAAAATAATAAAAAGACTAAAATGCAAATTAGCATTATCAAACGATATAAGCTCTTTTTCTCAAACCCTAAAAAACTTTTCAAAAATCCGATTTTGGGGTTGGGGATGGTTTTTATGAAGAGTTGTGAATTTGGGTTTGGAGGGATTGGGTATTTGGTTGGGAGGATTAATTTTTCCGATTGACAAAAGATAGACTACTATGTATAATTAGATATATCTTTTAATACATCTAATGTCTAAATAGTAATACATTTCTATGAAAAGACATCTTGACTCTAAAGTCAGCCAACATTTTGAAAAATACAAGCAAGTGCTTATTCTGCTTGGTTCAAGGCAAGTTGGAAAAACAACTCTGGTAAAAAAAATATTTCCCGAAGCGGACTATTTTTTGGTTGACAATGAACCGATTAAAAAAATCTTTGAATCTTATGATATTGAGACATACAAAACATTGATAAATAAAAATTCCAAAGAAATTATTATTGATGAAATTCATCTGATAGATAATCCCGGCAGAGCCATAAAGATAATCTATGATCAGTTGGAGGATTTAAAAATAATTATTACCGGTTCATCTTCGTTTCATATAAAAAATAAAACTGGGGAAAGTTTGGCGGGAAGGAAAATTGATTATAATATCTATCCCCTTTCGTTTTCCGAGTATTTAAATCAAAAGGGCATTGAAGAGGATTTGAATTTCAACATTTTAGAAAAAATAACTGATGACAAGAAATATAGTCCGGAGGATCGGCTCTATAGATTTGATTTAAAAAATATTTTGAATAATGTTCTGACTTATGGACAATATCCTCATTTAATTAAAAATCCAAACGATGAAAAATATCTCTTGAATTTTGTGGACAGTTTGATTTTTAAAGATATTTTGGAATTGAATTTGATTGAGGACAAAAAAATGGCGAAGGATTTGTTGAAATTGTTAGCTTTTCAAATTGGAAATCTGATAAATTATTCCGAACTAGCCAATAGCTTGAAAGCTGATCAGCGAACCATTAAGAGATATATTGAAATTTTCGAACAGAGTTTTGTTTTATTCAGGTTATATCCCTATTCAAAAAATAAAAGGGATGAGATTATAAAATCCGCAAAAATCTTTTTCTACGATGTTGGAGTCAGAAACTCGCTAATTGGAGATTTTTCTGATTTGAAATCAAGGACAGACAAAGGCGCTTTATTTGAAAATTTTATAATCAGTGAATTAATCAAGCAGGATAGTTATTCGGATAAAAATTTTAAATTTTATTATTGGAGAACAAAACAAGGTTCGGAAATGGATGTGGTGCTGGAAAGGGGAAATGAACTTATCGGGGTAGAAGTGAAATACAAACAAAAAGCGGTTAATAAGGCATTCAGAAACAGGTATCCAGAAGCAAAAGTTAGAATTGTCACGGCTGATAATTTTTATTAATTCTATAAATTATTTTTCTCAAACCCTAAAAAACTTTTCAAAAATCCGATTTTAGGACTGGGGATGATTTTTATGAAGAGTTGTGAATTTGGGTTTGGAGGGATGGGGTATTTGGTTGGGAGGATTAAAAAATAATCTATGATAATTTCATTAATTGGCAATAACGGTAGCGGGAAAACCACTCTTTCAAAAAAGATTCTGGAATATTTTTTGAAAAATAAAGTAAGTGTTATTTTTATAGGAGAATTTGATTATTTTTTATTAAAGTATATCAAAAAGTTACTGGGAAATAAGAAATTAGAACGATCAAAAAATCTTATAAAAGATGAAAATAAAATAACTCTAACAAAAAGAATTTTACCATATATAATATGGTTTGATTTGATTTTAGAACATTTGTATTTCAAGATATTTTGTAGGAATAAGATAGTAATCAAAGACAGATATGCTTATGATTTTTTGATGACATGGAAAGAACTAAAAGTATCCAGTAAAATTATTGAATGTTTATATAAAATTTTTCCTAAACCAGATCTATTATTTTATGTTTATACTAAACCGGAAATCGCTTTTAGTAGAAGAGACGCGCAAAAAGAAAAAGAAAAGAATTATGATCTTAATTTTTACAAATATAAGACGAAAATATATTTAGATTTCTGCAGAATGAAAAACATTTTGTTAATTGATAATAATGGAACGATAGACAAAGCTTATTCTGAAATTATTTATTGTATTGAATTAAGAGAAAAAATATTAAAAACAAAAACTATTGCCATTTCAGGGTTAGACGGTTCTGGAAAAACAACGACTATAGACAATTTTTCTGAATTGTTAAATAAACTAAATATAAAACATAAGGTTGCGCATTTTTATTATAATTATATTCCTCTAAAAATTTTGAGTTTTTTGAAGAGAAAAAAAAGTCAGGATGAAAAAGAAAAATATCAAAATAGTATTAGCAATGAAATAGAAAGTGTCCAGAAAGGAAAAAGTAAAATTTGGGCATTATGCGTTATTATAGATTCTTATATTCAATATATTTTAGTTAGATTATTTTCGTTTAATAAATTAATTATATTTGACAGGTTTTTCTATGATTATTTAATAAGCTTTGATTTTCTGAAAGTTAAATATAATAAAAAATTGCTATTAAAAATATTTCCGAAAGTTGATAGATCTTTTTTGCAAATTGCAGATTATGAAATTTTACATAAGAGAAAACCGGAGCATACGATAGAGTTTTTTGAGCAATGCTATGAGAAATATAATAATTTAGCCGAGAAACAAAATATGATTATTTTAGATTCTACAGATAATGATGAAGATAAGATATTAAAAATTTTATTAGACAAAATATGAATTACAAAGAAATAAATAAAGCGATTTTAAGTGATAGAGATATTGATGAAAATTTAGTAAAAAAAGATGACAAATTTTATCAATATCTTTTTAATAATAAGGTCGCTTATTATTACTCTAAATGTTTAAGCAAGAATCAAACAGAAAAAGAGAAATGGATTATTAAACGGGGCGAAGAATTGAATGAAAGATATTATAAAACTTTAAAATTATTAAAAGATATTTGCGATAAAAACAATATTGATTTTTTGTTATACAAAACACACAAATATATCCCCGAAGTTGTTGATGGCGATATTGATCTTTTTGTAAAAGAAAAAGATTTTCAAAAATTTCTTGATGTTTTTCATGGGGAGGGATTTAAAACCGAGGAAGATGAGCCGGGAAAGGGGAAATGTGAAAAAGACGGTTATTGCATTACTGAGCCGCATATAAATATATCATGGAACGAAAACATTACATTAAAAGAAAATGATGTTTGGAATTTTACAGAAATTATAAAAATAAAAGAAATTAATATAGAAAAGACAACTAAAGAAATGGATATTTTTTCTTTTTTTACGGATGTTTTTTACGGACCAAATTATGTTTGTTTATATAAATTGCTGGTATTCAAACAAATTAATCAAAAGAAATTATTTGAAATTTCTGCTGATAAAAATATTCAAGGAGATTTAGATAAAATAGTCAAGCAGCTTCAATTTGATAAAACATTGAATACGAAGCTTCCTGTTTTTTTAGATAATTTTAATTATTTAAAATGGTGGTTTAAAAGAATTATGCAAAATAAGAAATTATCACAGCCGTTTAAGTTTAAAATTCTAATTTATTTTTTTTATTGGAAATACAGATATTTATTAATTGATAAATTACCGTTCAGCCATAATTGGGAAAATAAATAATAAACAATTTGCTAAAATAATATACCTATGAAAACAATTTCTACGATCACTCAGTCATGCGTTCCTGGAGGAGTTTATAGAGTGGCACTAACAGAAACTTATCTTCTGAATAAAATTAATCACTATAACGCAAACTATTATTCCATTATATATTCTAAAAATCATTGGGATTTATTTGATGAATTGAGTATTCCCGTTCAATTTCTGGGGCTTCAAAATGAGATGCTATCAAGAGTTTTCGGAGACATATTTCAAAGTAGGAAAATCACTAAAGATTTAAAAAATTCAGAACTTATCATTGCTCATAATAATCCTTCTGCTAAAATAGCGTTAAAATTCAAGAAAAAATACGGTATTCCTTTTTTATTTTATCTTCATGATTCTTTAAGCTATCCAATTTTAGGATCAATAACTCACACAAGCTCCCTTATTTGTCCACAAATTTTGGAAAAAATAGAAAAAAAATTTATAGCTGAAGCATCGGCGGTAGTGGTAAATAGCAAAATAACTTTTGAAAAAGTAATAAAGACCCATAACCTAAACACTCAGGAAGCAAATAAAATAAAAATCATATATCCTACTTTAAACAAACCTCTTACTTGGAAAGAAATGCCTGAAAATAGAAAAAAATATATGCTTATTGTAGGAAGGATAGATCATGAAGCTTTTTATTATCTTCATGAAATAATAAAATCCATAAAAATTCCTTTAGTCATCGCAGGATTTGGTCACCCTAAAAATCCTGGATTTCATAAGATAATGAAGTTGTATTCACCACTCATTAAGAAAAAAATGGTTAAAGTAATTTTATCGCCGTCAGATGAAAAACTAACCGAATTATATAAAAACGCTTTTCTCTTTTTATATCCAGGACATGAAAATTTTAATATGAGTGCCATGGAAGCTATTTCTACTGCTTGCCCTATATTAATTGCTGATACTTCCGGCATATTAGAAATATTCACGGAAGACCTGAAAAGAAAATGTTCTTTGCCTAAAGAAAATACTCGTCTTTGGGTTGAAAGAATAGAAAAAATTATAAAAAATAAAGAACTTTGCCGCTTGGGAAAAGAGTGTTGGGAAGTTAGTTTAAAACATAGCACAGATGAACATATGAAAAAATTGTTAGAAGTTATAAGAGAGATTAAATAAAAATTTTAATTTTATAAAAAAATTATATGAGGAAAAAGTTTTATAAAAATTATGATGAATATTATTACACTAAAAGACCGCTTCATTCAAAGGGACATATGATTAGATATGTTAAGACAGCATTATCTAAAAAAGACATAAAATGGTTAGATATAGGTTGTGGATGTGGACATTTAGTAAAAGATGCTTTGGATGAAAAAATAGATAGTTACGGTATAGAAATTTCTGATTATGCTTTAAAAAATGCTCTTGCGGAAGTTAAGGATAGGATAAAGCATGGAAGCTTAATTGATATTCCTTTTGATAATGAAACTTTTGATGTAATTTCAATTTTTGATATAATAGAACACATTCATCCAAAAGATACAGAAAAAGCTTTTGAAGAATTAAATAGAGTTTTAAAAAGGGGAGGAGTTCTTATTCTAACTACGCCTAATTCCGGATTTGTAGGTGATTGGATCTATGATCTTACTCATATTAATGTGCGACCTCCTAAATATTGGAAAATGATGTTAGAAAATTACAGATTTAAAATAAAATTAAATTACATACCATCTTTTCTTAAATACTATTTCAATAAAAAAATTCTTTCTTTAATTCCTGATAAAATAGCATTTTTTATGGAAGAACCTTTTAGATATTTACTTGGGAAAATTTTTAGTAGAAAAGGAAGACTTTATATTTTTGCAAAAAAGATGAATAATTATAAAGAATTAAAAAAATAATGAAGAAATTTCTAAAAAATAATAAATATGAATTACTTTTTTTGCTTCTTTTATTGGGAGCATCTTTTTGTTTTTATTACGAAATGATGACTTCAGTAAACCATATTCTTATTCATGGAGATTTTAAATACGCTCTTACTGTTAGCGAGCACATCGCGCATCATTTTAATAATCTCTGCGAGCATCCACCGAAAATTCTGTTTCTATCTATTTTATATATTTTCGGTATACTTTTTAGTGATATATTCGCAGAAAAATTGTTTACAGTTTTTATATTGTGGTTAAGCTTGCTTTTTATTTATTTCGCTCATAAATATTTTATTCAAAAAATATATGACAAAAAAAATAAATTACTGATACAATTCTCCGCATTTTTGGGAACAGTGATTTTCCTATTCAATCCTTGGACAATTAATAAATTTTCTCATCATTATTGGTTAGTTTTATCTTTAGCGGCATCATATCTTTTAATTACAGAAGTAGATAAGTTAATAAATTCAAAAAAAAATTTATTAAAAAGAAATATTTGGATTGCGTTTCTGTTTTTTATTATTGCTACCCAAGTTCAATCGCTAATCATTTATTTTTTTCCAATGATAGCATTGTATTTTCTTATGATGCTATTAAGAAATAAAAAAATATTTCTAAAAAAATTAATTTCTAAAAAAATTATACTATGCTTAACTGTTGTAATACTTCTAAATTTTATATGGATATTTCCAGCAATAAATACTATTTTTTCTGAAAGTTCAACACCTTCTTCTTATGGAATGGTTGAGGAGAATGTAGACATGTTGTCACGCAGAGCAATAATCTTAAATATATTTCAATATGCTAGTGGATGGATATGGGGTGCTGGTCATTCGGGAATTACTTATTTTGATATATTTTATAATGAAATAAATGTTTGGACATTGATGATTTTATCTATAATAATAATAGCAACATCTTCATTATTTTTTAGTAATAAATATTTAAAAAGCAGAAAGCAAAAAGATTACTTTGTGTATTTTAATCTGCTGTTCTTTTTTTCAATAATTTTTTCTTCCGGTTCTAAGCTTCCTGTAATCGGAGATTTATATAAATGGTTATTTCTAAATTTTCCATTAGGGTGGGCGATTAGAGATCCATATAAAAATGTTGGATTAGTTGTAATAAGTTTAGGATTTCTTTATATATCTTCATTTTTATTTTTCCAGCAAACTATTAAAAAAGGAAAGATGTTTTTAGTAAGGTTTCTTGGTATTTTATTTATAATTCCGCCTATTATTTGGGGATGGCCAATTTTAACTGGAAATTTAAACGGTAACCTAACTTTAGTTGAATATCCTATAGACTTAATAACCACTATCAATAATTTGCATAAGCAAGAAAATATCAATGAACACAATATTTTATGGTATTCAAAAGGAACTTCTGAACTTTCTTATGGAAGCATCCCTCAATTGTCTTCTAATTCTTTTAATCTTTTAGAACTACAACCTTCATTAAAAAATCATATAGATACTGTTATAAGTAACGAAGGTATTAATGAATTAAAATCAATCTTTGAAAAGTTAGGAATAAAATATATTGTTTTACGATCTGATTTTAACAATAAATACGAAGATCAATTAAAAACAGACATAGCGACTATGACAGAAATAGAAAAAATGTTTAACCAAGAATTTATTTTGAGACATTCATCAGAAAATTGGAAAATTTATAAAATTGACAATCCTAAGCAAATGCTATCTATCGCTCCACGCATAGTATCTTCTTCTAATTTAAATTTTTCAAAAATGTTTAAATATAATAGTCCTTTTGTAGAATTTATCAATCCATTGTTAGACAATAATTTAACTATTATATCTTCGGATTATAATTCTTCTGTAATAAATAAATACTTAATTAAAACAAATTCTGAACATCATAATCCTAAAAAATATTGGTCATTAGGATCATTCTCTGGTTCTTGGTTAAATTCTATCAATCCTTATTTCAAAAAATTTGAATTAGAAAATTGGCAATTTGATTTTGAAAAAGGTTTGGTTTTTACTTGGTCGCCAGCAATTTTGAAAGAAAAAATTAGTTTTGAGACAGTAAATTTAATAGAAGAATTTAACTTTGAAAAAAATGAATGTGAATTTAAATCTTTATCCTTGCCAATTATAAATATTTCACTTGATGAAAAATCAAAATCGGGATTGTCGAGTTTAATGGCTAAAATATCTGAAGGAGACAATCAAGAATGGAAAGTTATCTCAAGTGATTTTATTAATCTTAAAGAAAACAACTATTATAAAATTTCTATGTTTATGTCTGGAAAAGATATAGATGGACTCCATACAAAAATTTTCTATTACAATAGAAGTAACAAAAAGATAGATGTTGATTTTATATCTAGTGGAACAAGCAAAGATTTTGATTTTAAAGATTTTGAAAAAATATTTAGAATGCCAAAAGGGGCTACTAAAGCAAAAATTCAAATTTGGACTTTGCAAAATGAAGAAAAAGAAAGTTATTATTGGATTGATGATATGAAAATATATGACTTAAATGAATTTACCGAACCAAATATTTTAGAAATACCTTTTAAAATAAAAGAAAGTGATTATTATCATTTATTCATCAGAAACTTCCAAAATGAAAAAGGAGGAGAAATCGGCATATCCCTTGATAAAAAAGAAATAAAAAGAATTCAAACAGAAGATCAATTGAATGAATTTGTTTGGCAGGAAATTGCCCAAATTAATTTAGATAAAGGAAAACACAAATTAATTTTAGACAATATAGATGGATTTAACGCTGTCAATCTCTTTGCTTTAATCCCGGAAAAAGAATATCAAAATTTAGAGCAAGAGACCGATAATCTTGTCAGAGACAAAAGATTAATTTATATTTTAGAAGCTGAATCAGATATTTACAGAGAGAACGCCTTAAAATCAAATAAATTCAAAGGCAAAGCAAGCAACGGAGAAGTTTTGCAGTTTTTACCAAATTCTAAAACTTGGCAAGAAATAGAAATTCCCAGAGATGGCAATTATAGAATGGCTTTAAAGCTAAAGGGATCTTTTGAAATAAAAATTAATAATCAAATTTTTCAAGCCAATTCAGAAAAATTAGATTTTGTTTATTTAGATCAAATTTATCTAAAAAAAGGCAAGCACAAAATAGAAATAAATCCTTTGAAAATTCACGATCAAATCAAATGGAATTTTGACTCGGAAGAAGATTTAATAAAATGGCGGGAGACAAATCCGGAAAATCAATTTGACGCAAATCAACAATTAACCCTTGATAATAAATATAAAGAAAAAAGTTTAAAAACAGAACTTTTTGATTCAACTTGGGGTTGGAAAACAATAAACTCGCCATTAGTTTCCGCGGAATTTGGCAATAAATATAAATGGAATTTTAAGATAAGGGGAGAAGATAGCCATGGAGTTCATACAAAAATGATTGAATATGATAAAGATAAAAATTATCTATCCGCTTCTTATTTAAAGGGAATAGGCGAGAATGCTTCATTTGATTGGAAAGATATAGAGATAGAATTTGAACCGACTAACAAAAATACTTCTTATCTTCAACTGCAAGTTTGGCACGGACACGAAACGAACAAACCATTGCCAAATATAATATGGCTTGACGAAGTGGAAACCTACGGAGGTCCGACTTCTTATTTAGATGTTATCTGGCTTTATTCAACAAAAAAAGAAAATGAAACATTAGAAGATATATTTAAAGTTGATAAAATTCCAGCCGTTGTTTCAGAGTTTGAAAAAATAAACCCAACAAAATATAGAGTAAAAGTAAAAGCGGACGAGCCATTTATGCTTTCATTTGCTGAAAATTATAATTCTTTATGGGTGGCTTATATTAACGACAAAGAATATGAGCCAATACCCCTATATTCTATAATAAACGGATTTTGGATAGATGAAACCGGCGATTTGGATATTACGATAGAATATAAACCACAACGCTGGTTTTACATCGGTGCGTTGATTTCAGGAACCACCCTATTTCTCTGCCTCGGATATCTCGTCTGGGATTGGAGGAGAAGACGAAAAGAAATCTAAAGGTTCAAGTCAGAGGCACTGGCAAGCTTGTTTGACAGCTTGTTTGTCGGTATTGACATTGCGTTTCTGATAGTGTATACTTATTGTATACTAATAGAAACAAGTATTTATGATAAAAAACAAAGAGAACAAATCAAAAAAAATTGAAAGGTCTATTGAATATCTTCCTTATTTTGCTATTGATAGCTTAATGCCGATTGAAAAAAATAGAAATTTTTTGAAAGTGCTTTTTTATCGTCTATCAAAGCGAAATAGAATTATTCCTTTAAAAAGAGGGATATATGTAAGTAAAAGTTTTGTAGAAAATATTGAAAGAAAAAATATAATCAGTGAATACTCTGAATTTATTGCAAATATTATTTATTCTCCAAGCTATTTGAGTTTGGAGTATACACTTGAGAAATACGGAATATTAACAGAATCAGTTAACAGCTTTACCTTAGTTACCGAGAAAAAAACTAATAAATTTCTTAATCATTTTGGAAACTTTAATTATCATCATATCAAGAAAAAATTGTTTAATGGATTTAAAATCAGAAAAAAAGAAAACTTTTTGATCGCTGAAGCCAGCCTTGCGAAAGCATTGTTTGATTTTTTATATTTTCGCAAGAATATACTGTTCAACGAAAAACAAATTGATGAGCTAAGATTAAATTTGGACAATCTAACCAAAAAAGATATTAAAGAGCTGGAAAAATATATTAAATTGGAAAAATCAAAAAAAATGCGGATGATTTTTGATTATTTAATAAAAAATCAAATATGGAAAAAATAATTTTGGAACTGGAAAATATTATTAAAGAAAATCTTGATAAGCCCGATCTATACAAGCGAAACTTGTTAAAAGACTATTTGCAAGTGTTTGCTTTGCGTTATATTTACGCGCATAAAAAATATAGTGAATTAGTATTTTATGGAGGGTCTGCCTTGGCTCAATGCTATGACTTGCCGCGTCTTTCAGAAGATCTTGATTTTGTGGATCTTAATAATAAAACAAAAATTGAAACCGTAGCAAGTGATTTGCAAAAATATTTTGAAAAAGAAGTTGGTTTGCCTGTAAAAATAAAGATACAAAAATTTAGGATATATTTAAAATTTCCAATTCTTAAGCAATTGAAATTGGCTAATAATAGCCAGTCAGACCAGCTCTATTTAAAAGTAGAAATTTTCAAAGGTTTTAATTTTTGCAAGAAATATAAAACAGAGATTAGGCCGTTGTTTAAACTTAATCAATCCATTTTGATTAAAACTTTTGATTTGCCGACATTAATGGCGACAAAGATCAGAGCAATACTTTATCGGAAATGGGAAAAAACTGCCAAATCTGGAGAAGTTTTGATTACTGTTAAGGGCAGGGATTATTTTGACTTGATGTGGTATTTGCAAAAAAATATCAGTCCAAATTTGAATTGTCTTGAAGATATTTCTAGCGTTAAAGATCTTAAAAAAAGATTATTAAAAATTCTAGATAAAGTCAATGAACGCAGTATTATTTTAGATTTAGAAAATTTTATTGCTGATAAAAAATTCGTAAAAAGTCTTGGGAAAAATATAAAAGAAATATTAAGAAGGGAAATTAATAAATTATAAAATTATTCGCAAAAACAAATATATAGAAACTAATTGTTCTATTAGCTAAGTCAGAAACAATATAAAAACAAAAATAGTATGTTTAAAACAAAAGATTATATTTTAACACCAGTTGACCTGCATAGAGGTATTTTGCATTTGGTGAAAAAAGCTGGACCAAAAGACATAATTGGTCTAGCTGTTTTGGCCGGATTGTTTGTTTTTTTCAGAAACTATCTTGAATGGCAAATAGATTCAAGCTTGTTTATGCTTTTTTGGATCGCTCTTTTCTATTGGAAATTGGATTCCAGGATTTCTATCGCTGGAGCGCTTGCTTGTTTAATTTCCTGCCCAATACTTTTAATTTTATTTGAAAAAGACATTTTGTTATTAGGCGAAGAATACGCCGAACAAGCGGCGGTTTGGGCATATTATTTTCTAGTTATTGGTGTTATAAAACAAATTTGGGAATTTCGGAAAGAAAGCAAGGAAGAAAAAATCGTTGAAAATACTAAACTCAAACCCAAACAAACCTACGACCTGACTGAAGCAGAAAATATAGATAAGATTATTAAAAAAACAGAAATTAAATCAAAACAAAATAAAAAGCATCCAAAAATAATAATGGATATAATTCCGCCAAATCAAAAATAATGAAAAAATATCTTCCCTGCCTAATATTTGCTGTCATAACTTTGGCAATTATGTTCCCCTTATATCAAAGCGGGTTTGTTTTTTTACTTGATATGATTTTTACGCCGCATTCTAATTTCAATAATTACATAAATTCAGGAACAAGCTCTGATCTTCCGATTAAAATTTTAATAGAACTTTTCAGTTTTATTTTGCCGCTTGAGATTATCCAAAAAATAATTTTATCACTTGTTTTATTTTTGCCTGGACTTTTGATGTATAAATTAACAAAACTCTTCCTGCCAGAAAAATGGGCAATTCTTTCTGGTATTTTTTATATGCTCAATCCGTTCGTTTATGAAAGATTTTTAGCGGGACACTGGTATGTTCTTCTGGGATACGCCTTTTTCCCTTTACTTGTAAAATTATTTTTGGAATTTTTGGAAAAATCAAATAATAAAAATTTCCTTAAATTCGCCTTTCTTTTTTCTGTCTTCCCTATTCTCTCTTTGCACTGGGCGTATATCTCCACAGGATTTTTGCTTATTCTCGCTACCGTTTATTTATTTCTTTCTCCAGCGAAAGAAATTAAAAAACTCGCTAAATATTCTATTTTACTCATCCTCTCTTTTCTAATCATCAATTCTTTTTGGCTTTTGAATTTTTTCAGTCCTTCGGGAAATTATTATAAATTTAGTTTAAATGACTTCGCCGCTTTTACGACTAAAGCTGATCCCAATTTTGGCGTTCTTTTTAATGTCCTATCTCTCTATGGATTTTGGGGCAGCGATTTTTTTCTGCCCAAAGATTTCTCGCCATACTGGTGGATTTTGACTTTGATTATCTTATTTTTTTCTATTTATGGAATTTACAAATTATTCTTTGTAAATAAAGAAGCTAAGCTTCCCTGCCGTGGAAGCTTAGCTTCTAAATCATTAGCCTTAACCCTATTTATTATCTTCATCCCAACTGTCCTATTATCAATCGGCTACAGCTCAGAAATTACCAAACCGATTATCAATTTTCTTTATGAATTTCTACCAGGATTTAAAGGATTAAGAGAAACAGAAAAACTCGTCGGCTTGATCGCTTTTTCTTACGCAATTTTAGTTCCAATCGGCGGATTTGTTTACGCTAAAAAGCAAAAATATATTTTTGCGCTTCTTATTTTAATTCCTTTTCTTTCCACTTGGACTATCTTCTGGGGATTTAATAGACAGCTACAATCAAACGATTATCCAAAATCTTGGTATCAAACAAATCAAATTTTAAAAGAAGATGAAAATAATAAATTATTGTTTTTACCTTGGCATGGTTATCCCAACGTCCCTTTTGCGAATAATGCTATCATTTCAAACCCTGCGTCCAAATTTTTTCAGATTGAAGTTATTGCCAGCAAAAGCATTGATAGTGTTTATCTTTTAGAATTAGATCAGGGAATTTGGGATAAAAAAATACTCGCCCTGCTTCACGGACTTGAAACACTTGATGAAAATACTGAATTCTTGCAATCGGAAAATATTACTCACATTATGCTCGCCAAATTTCCCAACTGGGAAAGATATGGATTTTTAGAAGAATCAAATAAACTTCAAAAAACATTTGAAACGAATGATCTTGTTCTATACAAAATAAATTACTAGAAATTACATAACTACTATCAAACAAAAAAACACCTCGTCTAAACAGACAAGGTGTTTTTGAAAACGGAATAATAATATTTTATTGACCTAATTTTGTCTTTATAATCTTCTTTCTCAAAATCACTTTTCTCGCCAAAAAATTAGTTCCCGAATCAACTCCCTTTACTTGAATTATATCTCCTGAATTTAAACTCGCAAAATCTGATCCAATGAAATTAGTCGCAGAATCAACATAAAATGTAATTACCGCCGCTCCGCTGTCAATCGTGAAAGTGTTACTTGTTTTTGAAATTAACTCCGCTGACACGATTTGAACTACATCTCCTGCCGTCCCATAACCGCTCCCGCCTTCAATTTTTTTAATTAGTTTCGCTTCCAGTCTGTTATTTTCTAAATCCGCATTTACTTTGAGATGATCTCCAATATCTATATCTATCCATTCAAGACCACCAGCAAAATTTGTTGACGCATCAACATAAACCACAATTGGCTCCGTTCCAGAAGTAACTAAGGTAAGATGAGATGGCAATGAACCAATTTGACTTACCAAACCATCAAAATGCAAATTATTATTGGGATTATTAATAAACTGCGCTCTTACCACTGAAAATCCAACCAAAGCAATTCCCATAATCAAAACCGAGAAAATCAATGTCCCAACGCTTTTTTTGTAATAAACTTTATTCATAATGCTATTTTACACTTATGCTATTATTATAAAGCCCAACTCAAAATGTGTCAACACCTCTAATTTATTTATTTATTTATCAACCCCTTAATCTCCCTCGTTTTCTCCTCCATCAATTCTTTCGTCTTCGCTTCCAAATTCAATCTAATTACTGGTTCTGTATTTGACCCTCGCACATTAAACCACCAGTCAGAATATTCAACAGTTATTTATTTTATTCCAAAGACTCCAAATTAACACATAACTCGTCTTCCCAAATCATATCAGGATATCTTTCAAGCATATTTTTTACATATCTTTTTCTTTCATCATAAATCGCTTGATCCTTCGCTTCAAACTTTATAGTAATATACGGACCATTCTGTGAGTATCTAAAAATCATCATTCCATCCTCAAAATCAGCCCTTGTTCCGTCGTCGTCGGGAATTACTGTATCATCCGTAATTTCAGCATCCGGAAAATCTTTCTTAAAGATAACTGATAAATCTTTAATGACTTTAGCTTTTTTATTGTCCGGACATCCAATTTTAATTTCTGGAGAAGAAATAAACTTGGGAAAACTTTTATAAAGCTGGCTCAAGGTCTGATTTTTTTCTGAAAGATATTCCATAATTCTCAGCGAAGCGTAAGATCCGTCATCATGACCATAAGCATTATCCGCAAAAAAGAAATGTCCTGATAATTCTCCGCCGAAAGCCGCATTTTCTTCGGCTATTTTTGCTTTGATAAAAGAGTGCCCTGTTTTCCACATAACTGGAATACCTCCGTTGCTTTCTATAACCTCACGAACTATCTGAGAACAGAGAGTGTTATAAATAATTTTTGAGCCAGGAAATCTTTCCAGAATCTCTTTGGCAAAAATAGCAACAAGCACATCGTTCCATAAAACATCTCCTTTTTCATCAACCATTCCTATTCTATCTCCATCGCCGTCAAATGCTATTCCTAAATCCGCCTTTTCTTCTAAAACAGATTCTGCCACTCTATCCATAACTTTTTTCGCTGTCGGATCGGGAGTCCCAATCGGAAAGCTTCCGTCAATCTTAGTATACTTTTCCACAACATCGCATCCCGCTTGCCTGAATATTTCAGGAATATACATTCCCGTAGTTCCATGTCCGGAATCAACAATTACTTTAAACTTTTTTCTCAAAACAATTCTCTTCAAAACATCATGATAATAATCTTCGGTTGAATCTCTTTTTTCATAACTCCCTTCTTTTGGAGAATCATAATATTTTTCTTCATCAATTATTTTTTTTATTTCCAGAACTTCTTCCGGTCCGGTTGTCTGGGAATATCCGATCGCTATTTTCATTCCATTATAATTGGCTGGGTTATGAGAAGCGGTGATCATTACACCTCCGTTTGTTTGATAAAGATATTGCGCGTAATACATCATCTGGGTCATAACCATGCCGATGTCAATTATATTTATTCCCGCTGATCTCATTCCTTTTATTAACGCAACTTTATATTCATCGCCAGTTAAACGGCAATCACAGCCGACTACCGCATGAGCAATTTTTCTTCTTCGCAAAAAAGCGCCATAAGCCTTGCCAATTGCTTCAACTTTTACAGCGTCTAAATCTTTATCAACTACTCCTCTTATGTCATAATTTCTAAAAACCTCTGGATTGATTTTCATAATATTTTATTTAATTAATTTATTAATTATATTTTTAGCTTCGTCTAAACTTTCAATTGTATAATCAGTTAATCTTGATTCTGTTGTTATGTCAATACCTTGCGGTCTTTTTATTTTCATTGTTATAATCTCTGGGAGTTTATTTTTTATATTGTCAACCTGCATCGTTTTGTCATCTATAAAGAAGCACTTTTCGCTTTTATATTTTTCAAGAATAGGTTTCACATCTTCAGCCTTATCTCTTGAAGTAATAATTATATTTCCAAAAAATTCCGTTATTCCTGAATTGTCAATTTTAATTTTCTGCGTATCCGTTGTAGCAAACGAAAGCAAAATCAAATCTTTTTTCTGAAAATCTTTTACAAAATCAAAAAAATCAGGATAAATAAAATCTTCTAAATCACCTAATATTAAATCTATTTCTTTCTCCGCTTTTGTTTTATCGAATGGCTTAGCTTTATTTAATAATTCAATTATTGTTTTGGGATCAAAATCTCCCACTATTTTTTTACACTCTTGATACGCTCCAAAAAACTCTTCTTCCGTAAAACCAGCTTTTTTAAAAATAGCAGAAATACTATGCATCAACCGATGTGTATTAAAAATCGTATCATCAAAATCTAAGATTATTTTCATTTTTTCTTCTTAATCGTACTTAAATATATTATCATGCTATGCATAACAATTTAACAATACAACAATACAACAATATAGCAATTTAATTACTTACTATTCCTAACATAAATATCCTGCGTTGGATAAGGAATCTGAATCCCCTCTTCGTTAAACCTTCTATAAATTTCTTCGTTTATTCTTGTCCTAACCATAAATTTTTCCCCGGGACTATCAACCCAAGTGACAATAACAAATTCAAGCGCGCAATCTAAAAATTCCGTAAAATAGACTGACGGCGCAGGATCTTTTTCAACGCCTTCTGTATTTTCTGCGATGTTTAATAATATTTCCTTAACTTTATTTATATCTGATCCATAAGCAACTCCTATTTTTATTTTCTCTTTAATTTTTGCCGCTGGCTGATTGTAATTTATAATTTTAGAATTTGCAATTTTACTGTTTGGCAAAATAACAACAGTTTCATCAAATGTTTTAATTCTGGTAGATCTAATTCCAATTTCCAAAACATCGCCGATTTCTCCGCTCTCTAATTGAACCCGATCGCCTACTCTAAATGGCTTGTCAAAATAAATAGAAATTCCGCCAAATAAATGCGACAAAGTATCTTGCGCCGCAAAAGCAATCACAAAACCCATAATCCCAGCCGAAGCTAAAAGCGGAGTAATGTCAATATTCCAAGTTTTCAGCAAAATCATTATTCCCGCGAAATAGATAATAATATTACTAAGTTTTTGAAATAAAGGCATTAGCTCATCGTCCAAAGTAGATTTTGTTTTCTCCGCGAATTTAACTCCGAGTTCAGAAATTATGATATTAACGAACCTCGCAATCGCGTAAATCCAAATTATTACCACTAATGATTTCATAACTCTAGAAAAATCATCAGAATAATTTGCTAAAACTCCAATATAATCAAAAGACTGATAAACCCCCAAAAGCACAACCGAATAAAATATCGGCATATTCAATATTTTCATTATTTTGTCATCTGTATTATTTTTAGTTTTTGCAGTTAAGACTTTAAATACTTTATTAAATAAAAAGTTCGTAATTTGCGCGAGGATAAAAAAGATAATTAAAATAATTATAGCGACAATATACGAAGCAACAGTTATCCCCGTATAAGTTCCAATTATTTCGTTAACTTGGCCAAAATAGTCAGTCATAAGCGTTTTTGTTAATTTTTTATATTCTTATTATAACAGAGATGAGAAATTAGGAAAGGGAAATAAATAAATTGTTATATTGCCAAATTGTTAAATTGTTGACAAGAAAATCGTTTGTGTTAGTCTTTAGAAAAAGGGAGGAAAAGATAAGTGAATATAAAAAAAATAGCATGGGTAATTGCGATAGTATTAATAATTGTGTTGGCGTTTAATGATTTTAAAGATGCTGACAATAAAACTGAATCTGACAAACCCACAAATGAAGATGTAAAAAGGGAACCGGGATTTGAAGCAGTATTTGTTGTGATAGCATTGTTTGCAGCGAAATATATCATAACACGACACAAAGAGAAAAGGCAATTTAGGAGGTAACAGATGTGGAAACATTAATAACCAAAGAAGTAATAACCGTAGTAATTTTACTTTTGTTAGCTTTGAGCTCTTTTTGGAGAGGCATAGTTGGCTATCACAGATATGGATAAGGAACATTGATTCCTTATTTTTTTATTCGTAATTCGTGATTCATAATTCATAATTCTAACCACAAAAAAATTGACTTTTAGCCCATAATTTAGTAAACTTTAAATATGAGCAATGTTAAAAACCCAAAAAAATTAAAAGAGCTTGCGGAAAAATATAACTTGAGATTGCTTTTACTCTTTGGCTCAAGAGCGGGCGATCCAAAATTTCTGCATAAAGAAAGCGATTTTGATGTCGCTTATTTATCCGAAAAAAAATTAGACTTACGGGAAGAATCAAAACTAATCTGCGACTTAATGCCTGTTTTCAAATCGGAAAAGGTTGACTTGGTGAATTTAGAAAATGCTGGTCCGCTTTTAATGCAGCAGGTTTTTAAGAATCATAAAATTTTATTCTGCGAAGATATGCAAGTTTATTTCCAATACGAAGTTTATGCGGAAAGAAAATACGCTGAGGCTAAGCCCCTGTTTCAATTACAAAAAGATTTAATTAATAATTTTTTAAAAAAATATGCCTAATACAACTTTTATAAACAGAAAAATAGGATTAGCGAGAGAATACATTAAAGAGATAGAGACACTCACAAAATTAGACAATTCAGAAATTATCGGAAATTTTATAAATCTGAGAGCTTTAGAAAGAATTTTTCAATTGGTCGTTGATGAGATACTTGATATTAATATTCATTTTATTAAAGAATTAGATGCAGAATCCCCTGATAGTTTTCAAAGCACTTTTGAAATTTTAGCGGAGAAAGAAATTATTCCAATGGAGTTTGCGATTAGAATTGCTCCCGTGGTCGGACTGAGAAATAAATTGGTGCATCGTTATGAGAAAGTAAGTAAGAAAACTTTTGTTGAACAAACGAAAAAAGACTACAAGGATTTTATAGAATATGTAGGATACATAAATCAATATTTAGAAAAAAATAACTAACACTAATAATTATGGGATTTTCAGTTGGAATAGTGGGGCTTCCCAATGTGGGGAAATCCACGCTATTTAAAGCATTAACAAAAAAGGAAATAGATATTTCAAACTATCCGTTTTGCACGATAGATCCGAATGTGGGAGTTGTGAAAGTGCCTGATGAAAGGTTGGAGAAATTAGCAAAATTTTCTGAAAGCGTAAAAATAATTCCGACTGCGATTGAGTTCGTGGATATCGCGGGATTAGTTAAAGACGCGCATAAAGGTGAAGGTTTGGGAAATAAATTTCTGGCGAATATCAGAGAAGTGGAGATGATCGTTCATCTTGTGCGCGGATTTGAAAATGGGAAGATTACGCATATTAATAACAAAATAAATCCCAGCAGTGATTTGGAGACTATAAATCTGGAACTTATTTTGGCGGATATTGAGACCGTAAATAAAAGATTAGTTAAAACAGAAAAAGAAGCGAGGTCGGGAGATAAAGAAGCAATTTTATTTAAGAGCGTTTTAGAAAAATACAAGTTAGCGTTAGAAAATGAAAAGATGGCAAACACCATAGAGCTTGATAAAAATGAAAAAGACGCTTCAAAGGGATTTCAGCTTTTGACGAGTAAACCAATTTTGTATGTCGTCAATGTCAATGAGAACCAAAAGATAAATAAAGATGAAATTTTACCTGAGATAAAAAACAAACTATTCCTGCCCATTAAATTTGAATTAGACTTATCAGAATTATCAAAAGAGGAAGCTGATGAATTCAGAAAAGAAACAAATTTAGATAAAAATATATCTGGCTTAGACGAACTGATTATAAAATGCTACGACTTGCTAAATCTTATAACTTTCCTAACAACTGGCAAAGACGAAACCCGCGCCTGGACCGTCAAAAAAAATTCCACCGCTCCCCAAGCTGGTAGCGCAATTCATGGTGATTTTGAAGAGAAGTTTATCAAAGCTTCTGTTATTAATTGGCAGGAATTATTAGACTCTGGGTCTTGGCATAACGCGATTGAAAAAGGGGCGCTAAGAACTGAGGGGAAAGAATATATCGTGCAGGATGGAGATGTGGTGGAATTTAAGATTTGAATTGTTGTATTGCTAAATTGTTGTATTGTTAAATTGTTATTTTTAAAAATTTGTTTAAATGTTAAAATGTTTATATGTTTAAATGCGCCGCTCTTTACAAAAATAAAATCCCATGCTAATATAAAATCATCAAAGATATATGGCATAGCGATAAATAATTTCTATGCCCAAAGTCCGTATATGTCTGCTTTTTTTGTATAAATTTAATCTACAACAGAACTGTCACCCTGAGCTTGTCGAAGGGTGAGCAAACTCGCTAAATTTATCACCCTTCGACAAGCTCAGGGTGACAAATTTAGCTAATGCGTAATCCTAAAAAATAACAATCAAATCAAATGAATAATTACGAATTACTATACATCTTGCCAGCTAATATGGCGGGAAAAGAAATTAAGAATGTTTTTGAAGAAGTTGAAAAAAACATTTTGAAAATGGGAGGAGAGAAATTAGAAACATTGCTTGATCATCCATTTCTGATCAAAGCGGAAACTTCAAAAGATGAAGAGTCAGAAGAATTAAAAGATCTTCCAATCGTCAAGCGAAAGATGGCTTATTTAGTTGAGAAAAATAAATTTGGATTTTATTGCTTGTTCAATTTTAGCAGTGAGCCAGAAAATATACAGAAAATTGAAACTTATCTTAGAATGAATAAAGGCGTTTTAAGACATCTGATTACTCAAACAAATCCAATGAGTAAAGAAGAAAGAAAAGAATTGGAAAAGTTGTTCAAAAGAAAAAGGGCTGAGCAAGAAAAGGAAAAAGTAAAAGAAAAGAAGAATGTAAAAAAAGAAGAGAAAAAAATTAAAAAAGAAATTGAAAAACCGCAAGAGTTAAAAGTTGATAAATTGCCAAAGAAAGAAGAGCCTAAAAAAACGGAAGAAAAAGTAGAAGAAATTAAAAAAGAAGATAAGAAAGAAGACGTAAAAAAAGAAAAAGAAACTGGCAGCAAAAAAAAGAAGAAGATGAAGCTTGAAGATTTAGAAGATAAACTTGATGAAATTCTTGAAAGCACGAATATCTAAATAATGTGATCTTAATCAATTAACAATAAATCTATGAATTTTAACAAAGCCATAATTATTGGAAGAGTGACGAGAGATCCTGAAATTAGAACAACTCCAAACGGTCAGACCGTTGCCTCAATCGGCGTTGCTTCAAGCAGAGTTTGGAATAATAACACAGGAGAAAGACAAGAGAAAACAGAATTTCACAACATCGTCGCCTGGGGAAGACTAGCGGAAATTTGCGGACAGTATCTCGTTAAAGGACAGCTGGTTTTATTTGAAGGAAGAATAGAAACGAGAAGCTGGGACGGACAAGACGGGGTTAAGCGATACAAGACAGAAATTGTCGCGGAAAATATGCAGATGGGTCCGAAAGCAAGATCCCAAGAAGGAGGCGCTTCTACCTATCAAGCAAAAGAAAATACCCAAAGCGCTCCAGAAAATAGTAATCCTCAAAACGATGAAAAAATAGTTCAGGCAGAACCGCAAAACGAGCAAAGCGATAATAATCAGAATGCTAATAAAGAAAATAAGAATGAAGAAGAAATAAAGATTGAAGATATTCCTTTTTAGAATTTAATTTAATTTTATAATCTATGAATCATAATAAAAATCAGCAAGCAGCAATCCAACAAAGAAAACAATGTTTATTTTGCGTTGAAAAAGAAAGGAAAGTTGATTTCAAAGATCCTCAAACATTAAGAAGATTTATCAACCAGCGCGCGAAAATCGTTATGCCAAAAAGAACAGGCGCCTGCGCGAAACATCAAAGACAAATCGCAAACGCAATTAAAAGAGCAAGATTTATGGCATTGTTGCCGTATGTGAGTAAATAATCTTTCGACAAGTAATGTCATAGTGAGCTTGTCGAACTATCAAGATGATTAAAAACAGGCTTGATGAGCCTGTTTTTTAATATCTAAAACATTTTAAGCATTCTCCACTTCCTTTTTTACCGCTTCTTTTATTTTGCTAATAATCTCATTCGCAATCTTTGGATTTTCTTTTAAGAATCTTCTGCTCGCTTCATAGCCCTGTCCTAATTTATGTTCCCCATAATTATACCAAGCGCCGCCTTTCTTGATTATTTCATACTTAACTCCTGTATTCAACACATCACCGTAATAAGTAATCCCCTCATTATACATAATATCAAATTCAGTCGTTTTGAATGGAGGAGCGACTTTATTTTTGACGATTTTTACTTTTACTCTGTTGCCGATAATATTTTCGCCCTGTTTTATTTGCGCGGATTTTCTGACTTCAATCCTGACCGAGGAATAAAATTTAAGCGCTTTTCCTCCTGTCGTCGTTTCAGGATTTCCAAAGACAATGCCAATTTTCATTCTAATTTGGTTTATGAAAATAATCGTCGTGTTTGATTTATGAACAATACTGGTCAGTTTTCGCAACGCTTGGCTCATCAATCGCGCCTGCAGTCCCATATGCGAATCGCCCATTTCTCCTTCTATTTCTTTTCTGGGAGTTAACGCTGCGACTGAGTCCACAACAACCAAGTCAACCGCGCCCGATCTAACTAAAGCTTCCACAATTTCCAACGCCTGTTCTCCGCTGTCTGGCTGGGAAATAACCAAGTCGTTTGTTTTAACTCCGATCTTTTTCGCGTATTCAGGATCAAGCGCGTGCTCAGCGTCCACAAAAGCGGCTGTTCCTTTTTTCTTTTGCAGTTCTGAAATTATATGGAGAGACAAAGTTGTCTTACCGCTTGATTCCGGTCCGTATATTTCCACTACTCTTCCCATCGGAATTCCTCCGCCCAAAGCAATATCCAGCGAGATTGACCCAGTCGGAGTAAATTCAACATCCATCGCTTTCGCTTCGCCCAACTTCATAATGGACCCTTCCCCAAACCTGCTTTTTATATCATCCAGTGTTTCATTTAATAATTTGTCTTTTTTTGAATTATTTTCCTCCACTTTTCCCTCCGCCTTTTTTACTTCGTCTTTTGTCATGGTTTTTAGTTTAATTATTTAATTTAATTATAAAAATTATAGATCATCAATCGGCATCGGCTTCAGTTTCTTTTCATAAATTATATTCCTCTCTTCTCTTACAATTTTATCAAATCTGTTTACGGCTTCTATAGTGATAACATTTTTTCCGGGATGAAGCATAATACTTTCTGTAAAATATCCATTTTCATCAACAAACACATCTTCTCTGTTTATTTTAAGAACTATTCCTATTTCTGTTTCTCCGGAAACAATTATTTCAGAATCGCTCGTGATCTCATCGGCAAGCGGGCTAGAAATAAAAAGATACGGCTTTGAGTTAAACGAGCTTAATTGATGCCAAAGATAATATCCGACCACGGACAATATAATGAGACTTAAAAAAACAGTAACTATTTTAGGCGTTATTGTAATATATTTTTTAATCGCAAACTTTTTCTCGTATTTTTTCTTTTTTTTGCTTCTGCCTTCAATTTTATCTTCAATTTCTTTTTCTCTTTTAAATAGCTCAACCATTTTTTCCTGATTAAATCCGACTAATTCAGAATAACTTTTGATAAATCCTCTCACATAAACATCTGGCGGAAGTTTTTCATAATTATTTTTTTCCAAATCTTCAAGATAACCAACTTTTATATTCAATTTATTTCCCAAATCTTTGATTGAAATTCCCAAGTCTTCTCTCTTCCTCTTTAAATACTCGCCAACAGTTACTGTTGCCTCTACTTTTTTAGTTTTAAATTTATTTAAAAGCATAATTGATATTCCATAAAAA
>DAOWDU010000055.1 GCA_030638825.1 bacterium
AAGAATATATTGTAATTCATATCGCCGACCATGAACACTGCGCTGATCGGGAACTTTACTAAAAATTGATAGTAGCATATTTTTAATGTTAGCTTATTATAGCTTTATTATACTACTCTTTAGATAAATGAACAACCCTGGCTTTTGGGCTGACAAATAATATTCCGGAGCATAGAATTGGAGAGAAGCTGACCGACTTTATTTTGAATGGGAGAAACCGCCTCGCTGGCAAATCGTTCGTTCCAGGATGAAAAAATTTCTTTCCAAAACATTTTTACTAGCGGATCTTTTACTCGCTCCCCTACTCGCTCGCGAAAATGTTTGTCGGAAAGCATTCGGTAAACATCATTAAGCGTGCTTTCTGGCCAGTCAATAAGCGCAGCCACGGCGTTATATAAAATATATTCCGTCCTTGGGCCCCAGGAATCCCGCCAAATATGTTTAAAAACAGAAACAATGCTTGAAGCAATTAAATCTTTTTCTTCCTTGCTGCGTGTTTCCAAAATATTAAATCCGCAAGGAAAATCAACATCCGCCGGATTAAAATATATAACATCGTTTGTCCGCCATTTTGGAATATGGTTTAGTAGATCTTCTACTAAGTCGCCGTGCGGATCTACCACCGCCACGCCGGAGCCGGCGCGCATATCCTGGATAGCCATGTTTTTAATGAGTGTAGTTTTTCCTGTTCCGGACTTGCCGACAATATATTGATGATGCCGGCGATCCGGCGCGTGAATTTTTATAAAACTCACTTCCCCGTCCCGTTCTCTTTTTTTGTAGCCGATAATAATTTCGTTCATATTCCCCTATTCCCTATTAGACAAAGGGCTACCCGAAGACAGCCCTTTGTCTATCATTGGCGGTATTTTCACCCCGCAAATCGCCTTAGATAAGCCCTTGTGCCATTTTCGCTTATCAATCACAAACGATTACCGCAACTGAGAGGAGTTGCGCGGAGGATCAGCTCGTTTCCCTCTCCAAGCGAACCTCCGGAACGCTTTTGGGAATGCGTTCCGGGAAAATCACCGCCTGTTTATAAGTATAGCATTATCGGATATTGTTAATATTAAAATATGCTATCATTAGAAAAGTTGCGAAATTTGCACGCACTTTGACAATCATCTGTCTTGCTTTTTGGCTACCAGCGAGCTATCCGCAATTGTCGGGCGGAATAAAGGTCGGCCGCCCGCCCTAATTCGTTTTATAATCAACGCTAAAGTTAAAATCATGATGTTCAATATCTATCTTAATGATTTGAACGAGGCAACGATTGAAAAAATAAGAAAGAATATGAGGCGGAATCTGCAAATCGAAATAGAGGAAGCGGTCAGTTTCGGGGTTGACCGAAGCTCAGCCGAAACTGAAATCGTGAATGAATATTTGAATTGTCATAATTTTGGCGTTCCCTTAGAAGTATGAAAAAACATAAACCTAAAATGAAATTTTGGGCAAGCTGCCCGCACTGCAAGAAAAAATTCGGGGTTGAGCCAAAATTTATCGTGAAATATTTGAAACGAGTAATTGACAATTACAAAGACAGGTTCAAGAATATGCATGAAATGCTTGAAGAAGCGCAAGAGGAAATAGAAGTAGAAAAGAAAAAAAGAGGAACTTAAAATGCTCCTCTTTTTTATTAGTCCCCCGCCAACAAAAATATTTTTGATCTTCTCGCTTTTTTTATTATAGCAGGCGTCTTTTGTTATAAAGACCGTTCTGCCTGTAGGAGCTCCGTCTTGACAACGGAAAAAACAGCCTGCTTTCTTTCTCGGTTAAGCGAGAAGCGTTCAAACGAACGAACGGTCGGCTCGCCACAAAAAATAATAATTTGCGTTAATCAAAATCTATGCAAAATATAAACGACTTTATCAACCAAATTCACCACGCCGACTGCGTTGAGCTTATGAAAAAAATGCCGGAGGAAAGTGTTGACTTGGTTATCACTGATCCGCCTTACTTGGTTAATTACCGATCCAGAGATGGACGAGTAGTGCCCAACGATAATAATAATCGCTGGCTTGCGCCTGCCTATGCCCAAATCTACCGCCTGCTTAAATGCGACAGTTTTTGCATTTCTTTTTATGGCTGGCACAAAGTGGATATATTCTTTCAGGCATGGAAATCCACCGGATTCAGACCAGTTGGACATTTGGTTTGGGTCAAGAATTATCACTCCAAAGAGGGCTTCGTCCGCTATTGCCACGAGTCAGCGTATCTTTTAGCTAAAGGCAACCCGCCTTTGCCTAAAATAGCTCTGCGCGATGTGTTGGACTGGCGATACACCGGAAACACCCT
The DNA here is from genome assembly GCA_030638825.1 of bacterium. Taxonomy (GTDB): domain Bacteria; phylum Patescibacteriota; class Minisyncoccia; order JAHIHE01; family JAGLIN01; genus JAGLIN01. Next base: position 2,296 of record DAOWDU010000055.1, read on the forward strand.
GCACCCCACTCAAAAACCGCTGATGGCTATTCTTCCTTTAATTCTGGCATACTCAGAAGCTGGCGACATCGTGCTTGATCCTTTCGCCGGTTCCGGAACTACCGCGACAGCCACGCAAGAACTAGGCAGAAAATATATCGGGATCGAAATGAATCAGCAGTATTGCAATCTGGCAAGAGAGAGGTTGCAAAAACAAAAGCGGGAATAGTTTCCCGCTTTTTTATATATTTCTAACAATCAAAAACCCTCACTCATAATAAATCATAAGTAAGTTGATAGAATAATTTTTATGTGTAGGGAGCATTTATGCGCCCATTCCATCAAATAATACTTTCATAATAGTATTTTTATTTTACTAAAAATTCCAACGAATGCAATACTCCTCACTTATACAAGGACAAATATCTTTAACGGTAGTATATTTTGTATAATATAAATCATCACTTCTTTTTAATTCTTCTAATTTTTCTCCATCTCTATAGATGCATACATTTTTTACTTTAATTCCATTTTCAAATGAAATAACAAACTTTAATAGATTAATAGGATATATTACATCAAAACGAGATTCTACACATTCCTCCTTAGAAATTTCCTCACAAGAGTTAAGATGTTCTTTTTTTGTAGGAAATAAATTATGTGAACTCCATCCAAATGTATATTCTATAACACTATTTTCGTGAAATTTCTTGTTTGGTTTTTTAGAAGTTTCTATTTCACTGGGAAATAATATTTTACAATCTATTCTTTTCTTTTCATTTATTCCTTTATCTTTAATTTGTTCAATTTCTATTTTTTTTTCTTGTCCTATGGCTACAGCTTCTTTATCTATAGAAATTATTTTTGCACAAATTGTTTGACACTCAAACCTATTCCTTACATCTTCGTGTATAGAACTCTTGATTTCCTCAAAATTTTTAAACTCCAAATTCTTCATCGCACTTCCATCAAGGGAAATAAAATGTTTGGTTTTATTAAAACTGTCTTTGAGGCTCCTAACTTTCCCATTGAATTGTATTATACCGTGTCGGTTTTTATACACTGTTACTTGCTTTGTGACTTCCAAAAACTCATAAGACCCATCAGACAGTTTTATATTACTTTTATTCTGTTCTTTGCTAGACATTTGCATCAATTCTTTTTCCGCTTTCGCTTCTTTCTCTTTAATACGCTCCTCTTTAAATAATTCTTTAAATATTTTTTTTATTCTGTCACTTGTTCTATTATGATCCCACTTTAATAATGAAAACAATAAAAAAACAATGATTCCGAGTATTATGTCTAACAAAATAATGTTTATGACAATATCTAAATAAATATTATTAGTAATCCCCAAAAAAACAGACCCATTTATTTCAACTACGGTGAGTATGATACATGTTGCAACCGATGAGACAAGAATTAAAGAGTACTCAAAATTTCTTTTTTTGTATTCATCTAATCCTTTTTTTAAATAAACATGAAGCGAGGCATACTTATCTTCTTTTGTCCCTTTCCCTCCACCTTCCAACTTTTCATTGTTTTCATTTATTTCCATTCTGAATATTTTACACAACAAAACCCGTCATAATTTTTTGTTTAAGCGCACAAAAAATAGCTACCACAGGCCTTCTTGTTTTGAATTAAACATTTTCCCGAGACGCGCGCTCGAAAATAAGTAAGTTTTTTAATTTAAGTATGAGTCCGCATTATGATTAAAGGAATTGTTGCGGTTATGTGAATTAAAAATCCGATAAGAAAAAATAAAATAACTTTTGTTTTTGGATTCTTTATTCCCTTTGTTGTTAAATAAGCAGCAATAACAATAAACACATTTAAATAAACAAAAGCTACCAATGAAAATGATTTTAAAGAATCGGTGCACTGTATAATAGCACCAACAAACATCCAAATAGGCAGAAAAAATATTTTATATATCCCGTCTCCATTCATTATAAGATGCGATAAAGTATAACTATACATACAAACTACCGATAAAATAAGAACGCTGATCATTCTTGTTTTTACATTTTCCCAAGCAACAGGGATTTTTTTTGACAGTATAAATAAAAAAATCAAAATAAAAATTGGGGACAAATTACCAAACACGAAAAAACCAACATACTTAAAATTATTAAATATATTAACGATATCCGTATGGAAAAAGATTGTCATCAAAAAACCAGCTACTGTTCCTATCCCCGCCGCAAGCATATACGCTTTTTTGTTTTCTCTTTTCATTTTGTTTTTTATTTATTATACCGCTCAATCAATCTCAATGCCATCTGAGAAAAATGCCAAGACATTTCGGAATGATTGATTGATTCGGCTGATTTATTATTTACCGTATCTTCATTCGCTTTCGCCAATTCCTTTTCCGCTTTGGCGATAAACTTCTCAATTATTTTTTTAAAGCGATTATTTTCTATGGCTACTTCTTTTGTCTCATTAAATATTGTCTCCGCTAAAAGATAATCCGCTTTAGTCAGTTTCTTATTTACTATTTTAATAACATTTAAAAGATCCTTATCATGACTCAACTTTTCTGTTAATTTCAATCGCATCACCGCTTTTAACTCACAATCAAAAACTTTCTTTCCTTGTTTTGGGTCTAAATGCGAGTCATCAAGCCAGTATTCTTTTTGAAGCGATTCGTTGATAAAATTAATCGCTTTTTGAATGTTTCTTTGAATGATCGCATTATCATTTTCAATTGACTCCAAATCAGTAATCGCTTTTTCTTTCATCTCTCTTGGACTTTCCCAAAGTCCCACAACAGTAAACGATTGAATTTCATCTTTGACAATCGGGACATTTTCCTTTTTTTGCATTTCAATCAGCTTCATATCCTCCGAAGCAATCATCGTGAAATCATATTCTCCATCACCTGTGCCGATTATTTCAACCCGATAATCACCTTTTATTGGATTAGGAATCATAATATATTGTTTCTCTCCTTTTGTCTTGAAAAATGCCTCGGGAATTTCAATCTCTGGTTCGTTTATATTGTAGTTTATTCCGACATGACGACCCTCGGGATCATAGATATGCAAGTCAACTGGACACTCAACACCGAATTCTAAAAAGTTCCAAGCGCTTTCAGGACGAGTTTGATACCATCTATCTCTATGCCAAGGAAATTTATCGCTCCATTTTTCATTACCCCAAAAATCCCGATATTTTCCATATTCTTTTGGCCAATATCCATCAACTGGCTCATTTTGCGTTCTCCCTTTTAATAATTCATTTTCAACAAGACAAAACTTTCTTTGTTTATCATCAATTTCTATCTCAGTTTCTTCAGAGCAATTTTCAGCCCGATAATAATTAGAAATATCCGGACTATAAATTATTCCGCCATTTTCAAAACTGTCTGCATGTCCAACATTTTGAGAAATATAACCACCATGGCTTCCTTTAGCAACATAAACAACAGGGTGAGTGAAATCTCTTTTTTCTATTTCATACCAATGATAAACACCAAGAGATAAATGTCGAGCAAGACGGATTTCAACTGGTTCTGAAAAATTATTTTTATCAAAAACGACAAAGAGCGTTGCATCCCAATCATGTTCATGATCTTCCCAAAGCCAGTGATCATTATATGTCTCATATTTCCAATACTGAATCGTGAAATAATTGTCATCCTCTACCGTATGGGTATAAACATAAGGTCTGTGCAAATAACTAAAACTCTCATAATTCTCTCTGTTATTTTCCACATCCGCGTCATTGTCAAAATAGAAACTGACAGGAAAATATATTTCTCCGGAAGAAAATTTGTAGTATGGGAAATATTTTTCAATCCCCTGTTCCGCGCAATCTTGATAGCAATTTTCAAAGGTCTCCCCCTCTTCGCAAGTGCTGTTTCCGCAAACCGGCTCTTCTTCAACGCCAATCACAAACGGCTCATCAGCAGTCGCTTTAAAAGACGCGACATTAAAATTGTCCTTTGCAATAAGATAATATTCAATATCTTCGGTTACTTCATCCGCTGGAATTGTCGCTTCAAAGATATAGCTGCTTGTATTTTGCATTTCAACCGTCTTGTAGATGAGCTCTCCCACACGGCGATATTTGAGGGTGGCTTCTTGGAGAGAATCAGTCGTGTCAGTGATGGTCGCAGTGATCGTAATTGGTTGATTTGCGCTGGCTGTCGTAATTGGTTCGTGATTCATCTCCGGCGCGACATTTGGGAGCACTGCGATTTGAAACGGATGAATGCCAGGGTCAGTTGAAGGCAAAGAAGATGTCTGTTCGCCATCTGTTGCGGTAAGATAATAATCAATTCCAGGAGGAGATACAACAGGAATGGTCGCCCCGTAATATTGACCGTTTAGATTCATTACTGTTGAACTATAGTCGCTTCCCGAGTTGCTCGCGCGATAATAGAGTTGAACTCCGTTTGATTGGACAAATGGCGCCGCTTCGTCAGTGACAGACGCGCGAATGATTGCATCAGTTGAGTTTTCAGGGAGAGTGGTTTGATTTAATAATTTTGTCTGCGGAGATAATTCAATGGAAGGAGCAGAACCAGGAATATAGCTACCTGAAACAGTTGCTTGATCAGCATCGCGGGTAATCACACATTCTACATTTCGCTCTGTCCCGTCAAAATTTGGATTACTGCTTTTGTAGCGAATAATATACGCAGACGCGGTTTGTTCAACAATGCTATCAAGTATTTCGCTGTAAGGGCCCTGCACGCCAAAAAGCTGTCCGCCCGTTGCCGTGCGAACACTGGTCTCATCGCAATAATCTGAACTGGAATATCCAGAATTGCAACTTACCGCCGTATGCACAACGACATCATTTGTTTGCATAAGCGTTATTGTGCCCTCTTTATCTCTGTCATCGCTGTCTTCATCACTGATAAGAAGAAACACTTTTTGAGACCCTGGACGAAAGTTAAATCCTTGCGCTGCCATTCGCAAAGCGAGAAATCCTGGCTCGTATCCACCTGTAGCGCTAAGCGAACTCACAAATCCTTTAAACTGATCCGCGTCATCTGTGAGATTGCCGTCATTAAATAGTTCTGGATGTCCGCCATTTGAAGATTGACCAAACCGCACAAGACCAAGGCGATAATCAACATCGCTCACGGCAAGTGCATCCGCAAAAACATTAACATTATTTTTCACTTCCGTAATCGCGTTGCCCATGCTTCCGCTTGTGTCTATCAAGAAAACAATATCCGCAAGCCGAACTCCCCCGCTTGTTTCCGGCGGAGTCACTTGAAAAGAATCGGTTTGCGTTGTTCCGTTTTCTAAACATTGAAAATTGTTTGCAGTGAGATCAGTGATCGCTGTTTCGTTGTCTGTAACGCGAGTATTTAAAAATATAAAAGGAAAATTTTGGCTGTTGAGAGAATCCAAAGTCCCCTCAAATCCTGAAGCGTTGCCTATTCCTATTCCCAAAACTAAGCTGATTAAAATTAGACCAGCTTTTATTTTCTGCGCGCTCTTCATAACTTTAAAGTTAGGCTTATTAGCTTCCTTCTTAAATATTATGATTAGCAATCGTCATCCAATTGCCATTTATATTCTATCAACATAATACCACACAAAACAAAAAGGTCAAAAGTTTTTTCAATCGCGCTTCAAAAAGTTATCCCCATTCCCACTATTCCTAACTTGTGATATAATACTATCAATATTAACAATGGTAACTCTAAAAAGATGAAGAAATTTTTGAATGCCGCTGAAATCGCCCGACTGGAAGATGTTTCAAATATGTCTGTCACTCGCTGGGTGCGAAAAGGATTTTTTCCCAACGCCCGAAAAATAGGCAGAGAGTATCGCATTCCCCTCTCCGATTATCACAAGTGGCACGAATCCACAAAAGTAAAACCGGATATGAGATAGCGAACGAACGAAACAATATCCGAACGACCGTTCGTTCGTTCGGACGGAACAGAATAAAAAGCTAATTATAGCCATAATATGACAAAAATAATCTCAATTTCAATCTTCAAAGGAGGCACAGCCAAGACAACCACAGCGGTAAATTTGTCCGCCGCACTGGCGCAACTGGAGAAAAAAGTTCTCCTTGTTGATCTGGATCAGCAGGCATCGGCGACACGCCACATTGGAATTAATCCGGAAAAAGAAGCGCCAAATCTTTTTCATGTTTTTAATAAACAGATCACTCCCAGCTTGGCAGTGAAAAAAACTCCTTTCGGTTTTAATATAATGCCTGGCAATTCTTTGCTCGCCGCCATAGAAGAATCACTGGAACCTGGCGATGAGAAATTTTTTAAAGAACTCATTTCCGGAATTCTGCCAGAATACGATTATGTGATCCTTGACAGCCCTCCCGGAAAAGCCATGCTGGCTATAAACGCCCTATCCGCAGCTGACGAGGTAATTATTCCCTTGCAAGCGGAAAGACCCGCTTTAGACGGCGTTCAAGACATTTTACGCTTTATCCAAGAGATTGTCTGGAACAAACACAATCCCAACTTGAAAATAGGCGGTATTTTACCGACGATGTTCAAAAGAACCACCACCCATTCATCCGGAGTAATCAAAAAAGCCCGTGAAATATGGGGCGATAAGGTATTTGATATTGAAGTGCCGGAGTCAATCGTCTTCCCGCGCGCTTTTGATCAGGGCGCTCCCCTGACCTGCATTGATCCTGAGCATGATGGCGCAAAAGCTTATTTTAAATTAGCAAAAACAATCTATGAAAAAAGTTAATACTAAAAGATTTCAACAAAAAAATCCCGAAAACATTTCGTTTCAAGGGGATTCTATTCCGCAAAAACCGCTTAATACGGCTAAAAATACTCCTCTGCCAAGTGAAGAAAAGAAAAACGAACGAACGAACGAAACAATATCCGAACGAACGAACGAACGAACGGTCAAAGACATTGTTTCTGAAAATTCTTATGTCGTTATAGTTCCCACTGAGCGCGTCAAAATTAGACACTCTTTTGATATCTTTGAGGATCAAAAAACAGCTTTAGACAAAATACAGATGGCGCTAAAAGATAGCGGGCAGAAAAGAAAGCCTGTTTTGGGCGAAATGGTTCAAGAAGCAATAGATCTTTATGTTAAAGAAAAAAGCAGAAAATTAAATAACTTAAAAATTATTCGCGAACAATCGTCCGAACGAACGAACGAACGGTCGTAAGCAAACAATAATATTATCATCTAAATATTTACTAACATGGGAGAAGGGGAAATGATGCCAATTAAAAATCTACTTGCGCGGAAAACAATAGTTTTGCAAGGCGCTGATTTGTTGTCGGCCAAAGGATTTACCCAAGTTCCTAACCATATTTTAGAAAGTGAAAAAATTTCCCCGGGTGCCAAATTAACTTATACCATGCTTTTGAAATACGCGTGGCAGAATGATTTTTGCTTTCCGGGCCAAGATCGGCTCGGTAAAGATATGGGCGTAAGTAGGAGAAGTGTCAATACATATATCCAAGAACTAGAAAAAAAGAAATTTATAACTATAAAAAGACAAGGGCAAGGAAAACCTAATATTTATACTCTTAAACTAACTGTGGATAACTAATGAAAAACCACTGTGGATAACATTTCAGATGTGCAAAATTTGCACATCTAGATGTGCAAATTCGTTACTTCTAGAAGTGCAAAATTTGCGCACTAATAATACATAGTTAATAATACTCATTTATTAATACACAGATAAAGAATTTTAAAAAAAATTTAAAAGATTTATTAAAATAAAAGACAATTAAAAAAACTAGCAAAACGATTAGCAAAACCCCATTTGCTACCCTTTTTAAAACACTAAAAACGCTGTATACTATAAATACAGCTAAAAAAACTACCCCCCTGTTTGTCGTTCGGGCAGTCAGGCCCTCCCGACTTCGCCGCTTTCTCTGTAGTTTTTTAATGGTAGAAAGCAACGAAGTCGGGAGATACTTATTTCTTACTCATCACCTTCGCCGCGGAGAAAAAGAGGAAGCGGCTCGGTTCTGAGAGAAATAAGACCTCCGACAAACAGGGGGGGGATTATAAAGCTATTTTCAAAGAAATCTTTCAAAATAAGCTAAAAGCTAAATTAGCGTTTTATGGCTAAAACTTCATACAAGCATAAAAAATTCACGCGCAGTGATACACCGCCGAAAAAAATCCGTCTGCAACCGCGGGATTTAGAAATTATGCAGGAGATTGCCATTCATCGCTTTTTAGATACCAAACAAATCATGGCTCTTTTCCCGGGAGTTAAAACTAATTTGTCACGCCGCCTGCAATACCTTTTTCACCACGGATTTTTAGATCGGCCGATTCAGCAACAAGCTGTTTATTTTAAGCCCCGCAACCATATTATCTACGCGCTTGGCAATAAAGGCGCCGATTATATTTTTTCCGAAGCACCCGAATTGCGCGGACGGGTGAACTGGCAGACCAGAAACCGCGATACTAAATCGCTTTACCTTATGCACGGATTGATGATCTCCGATTTTTACACGGCGCTCCGGTGTGCTTTTCGCGAAGCCGGCTCAACCAAATTGTTATCATGGCTCCAGCAGGAAATTATCAAAGATTATGCCAAAGTGGACGGAAAAAGCGTCGCCGTCAACCCGGATGCCTTTTTTATTATAAACAAAGATAGATCCAACCCGTTTTTTCTGGAAGCCGATCGCTCCACAATGACTGACGAGCGGTTTTTTAAGAAAGTGGCGGCTTACTGGCAGTGGTGGAAAGCAAAAGGCCACGAGCGCAAATTCAAAATTAAAAGTTTCCGGGTGCTGACCATAACCAAGAGCGAGGCGCGCAAAGAAAACCTAAGAAAAATTACCAGGCAGGCCGACGCCGGCGGGCGGGGGAGCGAGATGTTTTTATTTGCGTGTGAAAAAAATTATAACTTAGACGAGCCCGCTTCTATTTTGGGGCCGATCTGGCAATCGCCAAAAGACGACCGCTGGCACAGCTTTGCCGGCACTTTAAAATAATTTTTAATCAACTTAATTCGCGGTCGTAAATTCTGCCGCGACAGAAAGGGGAAAAATATGAGTAGGCTAAAAGAGGAAAACATTACGGATCGCTGGTCAACCTTAATAATAGGGGCACAAGGATCCGGCCAGCGTATTTTTAATGAAGTTAAAAAAGGGATTGAAGAGCTGGAACCGCCCAACCTTCACATCGTTGAGCAGAATGTAACCATGGGCGGAGCAATCAATAAGCGAAAGCGGGTTTATCTGACGGTGAAACACAAAAGAATTAAAGGTTTTTATATGTATATCGGCGCCATGGATTATGGCAAACAGCTTTTTGTCTCATGGTACTTGGTGCAGGAGCCGACCGGCTTGATGAAATTTATCAAATTGATTACATCCCATTGGGCGGCCGCTTTGTTGTTTTCTCCCGTCGTTCTTCTTAGCAGGGCCATGGAAAAAGTTAGAAAAGAGATATCGCCGATTAATCTTGATATTTTTGATTCGGAGGAGTTGGTCGCTTATGTGACCACCGGCCATCACGCCGTTTTAGACAGTGTGGAAAAAATAATGGGAGAATCTAATCAGGACTTTACCAAAGTAGAAACCAAATCTCGCGGGTTTTTAAATATATCTTAATTCTATGTTTTTGAAGCATCTTAAAAATTTTTTTGAACGGACGAACGAAATAAAGAAAGATGTTTCCGGGGAAAAAACAATCGTGTGCGACCGCATTCCCGAAATGGACGAGCTGGCTCTAGGTTGGGCTTGCGGACATGATGATGAAAAACAATCTGACATCCAACAACTCAAAGGCGTAAAGCAAAAACACCGCGATACTCATTTCTATGTCGTGGGCGGATCCGGAACGGGCAAGACCAAATTTTTGGAATGTTTAATCAAGCAAGATATTGCCAGCGGCTTCGGCTTCGGTATTATTGATCCGCACGGCGACCTTGTGGAAGACATCAAGGGTTATCTATATTTAGCCCAAAATTCGCCCCAAAACAGCCCCAAAAACGATTTTTTAGGTGATAATGTGGTTTGTATTGACCCGACAGACAAAAACCTGACAGTGGCCTTTAATCCGCTGGAAAAAGTGCAGGGAATATCCGCGGCCGAGCAGGCCGGAGAGCTGGTGGGAGTTTTCAAAAAAATCTGGAAAGATTCCTGGGGGGCGAGAATGGAAGATCTGCTGCGAAATTCTTTGATCGCTTTGGTGGAACAAAATCTGACCTTAGTTGAACTGCCTAAATTTTTGACTAACGATGAATTTCGCAACGCCACCCTGGAAAAAACTGATCACCCGATCTGCCGGCAGTATTTTGAACGCTTTAACAGTTTAAGCAAGCGCATTCGCGACGAGTGGTCGGAATCAACGCTCAACAAAACGAACGCTTTTTTATCCGACGACCGCATCCGGCAGATTCTTATTTCACCGCAAAGCTCTTTTAATCTTCGCGACATTATTGACAACGGCAAAATACTTTTAGTGAAACTTGATAAGGGTCGGCTCAAAGGCGGGGCGGATCTTCTCGGCTCTCTTATTTTAAGCAAGTTGCAAATGGCCGCTTTTGCTCGTTCCGATACGCTTCAAAGCGAGCGCCGTTTGTTTCATCTTTACATCGATGAATTTCAAAATTTTGCCACGGACAGTTTTATTGAAACGCTAGCCGAGGCAAGAAAGTATCGCTTAGCTTTAGTTTTAGCTCATCAAAATTTGGCTCAGTTGCCTTATGATTTACAGGCTTCCATTTTTACTAATTGCGGTTTGCAGGCTTATTTCCGCCTGTCCCGCCAAGACTCCCAAATTATGGCCAAAGAGGCGATGACTTCGCTTTACGCTCAGCCTCCGGGCTGGGAAGAACTGATCCAGCAACTTCAAGAACTGCCTCCGAGATTTCTTTTGGTGAAAAACAAAATAGAGGGCGGGGCGGCGATTTTGTCCAGTTTAGAAATAGATCCGCCCTGGAAAAAAGCGGGGATGAAAGAAAGCCAATTCCAACAGATTGTAAATGGCGCCGGCATAGGAGATTATTATTTGCGGAGTAGGGGAGAGGTAGAAAAAGAATATCAAAAACGCTGTGGCCAAATAGAACAAGATCAAAATTCAAAAGCGCCGGCGGATTTTTCAGAGGATAGAATAGAAATTTGGCAAAATCCGAGTGATGGAAAATAAAAAAATTGGCGCTGGTTTTAAAAAGTCGCTCCTTAAAAAAATAGCTTAACGAAAATTATGTTTGAAACCGCTTCGCTATCACGCCACATTTTCAATGACGCGTGATTTTCAAAAATAATTCTCTACTATTTTTTCGCAGTCGCTTTCTCCGGAAATCTTTTCTTTCAAAAATGAAATTTTTTCAAGAATAGCTTTCCCGAAAATTTTTTAAAACCAGCGGCGGTAAATGCTTGCTTTTTGTTTTTAAGGTAGCGCTTCATTCTTTCGCGCCACCTTCAAAACAATCGCGCGCATTTTCTATTCTTACTATAATAAAGAAAAGAGGTTCGGTTGCTTGACAAAGAAAAGAGGTTCGGTTGCTTGACAAAGAAAAGAGGGCTTGATATACTGATTGAGTAAACTACAATTATGTTGTCATTATCTAAACAGAAAATTCAACCCTTAGCCGTTGCGGATACCTTACAGGAAAAGGGAATAGCGGTGTTTACGCTGCAGGAATTTAGCCGCTTTTTTAAAACTTCTCCGCGGCAAACGCGCTATTTTTTGGAAACTTATACCAAGCGTTCGTTTTTGGTGCGTCTGAAAAAGAATTTATACGCGCTTAAAATGAAATTGCCAAGTGAGGAGATCGTTGCTAATGCGCTTTACAAGCCGTCGTATTTATCGCTGGAATATGTTTTGTCGCGCCACGGCATTATTCCCGAATCAACATATAGCATTACCTCGGTAACCACAAGAGCCACGGCTGATTTTTCCGCGCTGGGAAAAGAGTTTTTATATCGGAAAATAAAAGCGGCGGCCTATACCGGCTATCTGCCGGAAAAAATTGACGGAAAAACAATTTTTATCGCTGAACCGGAAAAAGCTTTGACTGATTATTTGTATTTTGTATCTCTGGGGCGGAAGACTTTAAATAATCGTCTTGATGTTAGCCGGCTTAATAAAAAAAAGGCGCTGGTGTATGCTAAACTGTACCAGCGGAAAAATTTAAAAGAACTTATAGAGCAGGTATGGGCGATGGCGCCGGCCGTAATTAAATAATTTTTTGTCTTATGCTTACCAATGAAACAATTATAAAACTAGCCGCCAAAATGCAAACCTCAGAACAAAATGTCCGGCGTGAATATTTTCAACATTTATTCTTGTCTTTGTTTTATAAACAAGAGGGGACAGACAAGGTATTTTTTAAAGGAGGTACAGCATTGCGACTTGTCTATAACAGTCCGCGTTTTTCTGAGGATCTGGATTTTGATTCGCCCTCAGCAGATGTTCACTGCATTGAAAACGCTATCATTAACACTCTTGTTGAAGTGCAAAAGGGCGGGGTGGAAACGAAACTTGACGAGGCTAAAAAAACAAGCGGGGGATATCTTTCAACTATGCGGTTTGTCGGCATGGGTCGCACCGTTCCTATCCGGATAGAAATATCATTCCGAGATCGCAAGAAAAAAGGAGAAGCGGCTTTTATTGCGAGCGATATGTTCCCGGATTATACGATTGTCCAGCTGATCAGCGAGCAGCTTATACAGGGCAAGGTTGACGCTTTGCTTGACCGCAAAAAACCGCGCGATTTTTATGATTTTTATTTTCTGATGCGTCGCAATCTGCTTCCGGAAAAAGATAAGGGCGATGTCTTCCGGCAAGTCCTTGAAGCCTTGAAGAAAACTGATATTAATTTTGATAGCGAGCTTAAAGAATTTCTTCCCAAAGGACACCACATGATTGTTAAAGATTTTAAGACGATTTTAAAAAGGGAAATAGAGCGGTTTATATAATAGGAGTATACAAATTTACATGCTTGCGTTAAAAATATTATAAAAAGTTATGCCAAAGTTAAAAGATACTCCAAAAGTAGACAGACCAAGAGAAAGGTTTTTAAAAAAGGGGTCTGATGCGCTTTCTAAAAGCGAGCTTTTGGCTGTTCTTCTTAGCAGCGGAATTAAAGGAAAAAATGTCAAAAAAATTTCTGAACAAATTATCAGAAAATTCCGCGATAAATTTCTGGATTTAACTGTTGAGGATCTGCTTGGAATCTCCGGAATAGGGGAGGCAAAGGCGCTTCAAATTGTTTCGTCCATTGCTTTAACAAAAAGATTTTATGATGAAAAAAATCCGAGAGAAAATCTTGTCTTATCGGCGAAAGACGCTATTTTCTTAAATTCTGATTTAAAAGAAAAGAAAAAAGAATATTTGGTCTGCCTTTATCTAAATGCAAGAAATGTTTTATTGAAAAAAGAAATTGTGTCAATCGGCACTCTGGATAAGGGGATAGTCCACCCGAGAGAAATTTTCGCGCCCGCTTTGGAATTACGGTCAGCCGGCATTATTCTAGTGCATAATCATCCGTCAGGCGATCCGTCTCCGAGCAGGCAAGATAAAGAAGTTTTTGACAGAATTATTGAAGCTGGCAAGATAATAGGAGTCAATGTTATTGATTTTATTATTATCGCCGGCAACGAAACTTACAGCTTTTTTGGAAGTTTGCAGAGAGAAGATAAAGATGAGCTTTATATTTCAAACGGCATTCAGCACTCGCTTTTTGATTTATTAATGGATAAAAAATTGGAATATGAATCTGAACAGCAAAAAACAAAAAGCATAAGGATTATAGATTTGTTTGCGGGAATCGGCGGAATAAAGATCGGTTTTGAGCGGGCTGGGTTTGAATGTGTTTTTTCCAATGATTTTGATGAAAGCTGCAAAGTTACATACGACTTTAATTTTGCGAGAAAGCAAAAATCGCTGATCTGCGCTGATATTGCTGAGGTTTCATCAAATTTAATTCCAGATTTTGAAGTGCTCACAGGAGGTTTTCCGTGCCAGCCGTTTTCAATAGCAGGATACCGCAAAGGATTTTCGGATGAGGGCAGGGGAGACTTGTTTTTTGAAATCATAAGAATATTAAAAGATAAAAAGCCGACAGCTTTTTTGCTTGAAAATGTAAAAAATCTTAAGACCCACAATGAGGGAAAGACATTGCGGGTTATCTATAGGGAGCTTCAAAATTTGGGATACCACATTGGCAGCAAAGTGCTTAATACTATGGAATATGGAAACATCCCCCAAAACAGAGAGCGCATTTATATTATTGGATTTTTAGATCAAGAAGTGTTTAACCGCTTTTCATTTCCTGAAAAAATCAAACTGACAAAAACTATCCATGACTGCCTTGAATCGGATGCCGATGAAAAATATTATTATAACGACAAGCCTCTTTATGAAAAATTTAAAAAAGAGATCACTAAAAAAAATACGGTATACCAATGGCGCAGAAAATATATAAGAGAAAATAAAAACGGAGTATGCCCGACACTGACGGCAAATATGGGAACAGGCGGGCATAATGTCCCGCTAGTGCTTAATAAAAAAGGTATACGCAAACTGACGCCTCGAGAATGCGCTAATTTTCAGGGGTTTCCTAAAAATTTTAAGATGCCTAATATTGCGGACTCCGCGCTTTACAAGCAATTCGGCAATTCTGTTTCTGTCCCAGTCATAGAAAGAATCGCTGTTAATATAAAAAAAGCTTTAACGGACTAAAATATGTTTTTACAAAGCCAATCAGAACAGCAAAAACAAGAATATCAAAATTTCCTTAAAATAGTAGGGAGCCTGTCTAATTTATTTTCAGATTCGCCTGCGCCGTATTTGTATTACAGAGTTGCCGAGAAGATATTCTGCAGGGCGTTTGAGGCGGAGGATTTGTCAAGAAGCGATGTCTCTGCCGATGCAAAGAAAAAAGATTTAGGAATCGGATTAAAAACTTTTCTTTCCGGAAATTATAAAACTTTCCAAAAGGTGGCGGAATTTAATAATGACAGGCCACTTTATAGCAATTTGAATCCGGAAAATCTGATCTTGAAAGTAGCGGAGCTGAGGAATGCCAGGATTGAATTTACGGAGAATGCCCACGGATTAAAAAAATCCATATACCATTGTGTTTTAAGAGAAAAAGAAAAGTTCTTGATTTTTGAAGAGCCGATGGACAAAGTGGACATTGCAAATATAAAAAAGATCAAGGAGAATAAAAGCTCCATAGTATTTGACGATGGAAAAAATGAGTATTCTTTTCTTCTCTCAAAGAGTACTTTAACTAAAAGATTTATAACAAAGCCGATTATCTATAATTTTGATGTTGAAATTTTAGAAGATCCGTTTGAGGAATTAAGAAAGCTGTTCAAGCAGGGAGGACTGCTTTTTGAAAAGGAAAAGAGAATAAAGCAGACAGTATACTTGCCTCTTTACGGGAAAGACCAGATTGTTTTTGAAAGAAGCGGGCTTAATCAATGGAACGCCAGAGGGCGGGCGAGGCACCAGAATGAGGTCTATATTCCCATTCCCGCCGAAGTCCATAAAAATTTTCCAGACTTTTTCCCAAATCGCGATACTTCTTTCAATCTCAGGCTCCCGAACGGAAATGTTATGCAGTCAAAAGTATGCCAAGACGGAGGGAAAGCGCTGATGTCCCGCTCCAACAGAGAGCTCGGCGAGTGGATCTTGAGGGATGTTCTAAAATTGAAAGAGGGCGAGCTTTTAACTTATGAAAAATTGCGGATTCTTGGGATAGACTCAGTAAGGATTGACAAAATCAGCAGTTCAGAATTTGAAATCAACTTTATTTCCCTCGGCAACTATGAAGGATTCAAAAATAATTTTAGCTGATTAAAATGACTGATGTATTTACTCCGGAAAAAAGAAGCGAAATTATGTCAAAAATCCGCTCCAAAAATACCAAGGCGGAAATTTTAGTTTTTAAAGAATTGCAACGGCGCAAAATTTATTTTCAAAAGCATTACAAGCGCGCAGTTGGGAGTCCGGACATTGCGCTTCCGCGCAAGAAAAAAGTGGTGTTCATTGACGGTGATTTCTGGCACGGCTATCAGTTTTCGAAACAGAAAAAGAGATTGCCAAAAAAATACTGGCAGGAGAAAATAGAGAATAATATTAAAAGGGATAGACGCACAAGGGCAAAATTAAAAAGAGAGGGCTGGCAAGTTTTGAGGGTTTGGGAGCATGAGGTGCTGAAAAATTTTGACAAGACAGCAGAGAAAATATCCTCTTTTTTAGATAGCGATTAGAAATAATAATAAAGCAAGAAATTACTTCCTTGCCTTATTATTTGAGTGATTGTTCCCACACCTTTTGACCGTGGAAACAAAACGCCTTTAATTTTCCAACTCTTTGCAACGACTACAGAGTCTATGACCCCCTGTCCCTTTCCGCAGATTTTCTTTTTCAATATTGTTGCCCTCAGTACATTTGTTTGAATTGTGATAAACTTCAGTGCCAGGCTTTATTGAATAATATGGTGCTACTTTCATATAATGTAGTTATCCAACTGATTAAAACATTTTTTCACAACATCAACTTTTACGGCTATATAAAATTATAGCTATTGCGCTATCTGTTGTTTTCCGCCAGCAGATAGATGCTACTTCCTTTAGTTTACAATATCTAAATAAAAAAGGCAATAGCTGTTTAGAAAAGATTGACAAGAAATAAAGAAACCCTTATACTGAAATTAATAATAAAACATTATGCAAATACTAAATAAATATCAACAAATCGGGCAAAAAATAAAACAGGCTCGGGAAGAAAATAATTTAACACAATCAGAATTAGCGGAAAGATTAGGATTTACAAAAGCCACAATGTCTCTTATTGAACAAGGGGAAAGGAAAGTGGCCATTCATGAAATAGAAAAAATGGTTGAGCTTTTTAATAAAAATTTAGATTATTTTTTAGGAAAGAAAAAAGAGAGCGCAGCGCCCGATTTAAGATTTGTTTTAAGAGCAGATGATAATTTATCAGACGAAGCCAAAGGACAGGTTTTGAATTTTGTTGAGTTTATTAAAAACCGAGATGATAGTTTTAGACAACCAAAGATTGCCATAGCAAGAAACCGAGCGAGGCAAATTATTAAAGATATGAAAATTTCAAAACGACCAATTATACTAAAAAAGATTTTAGATAAATTAGGTGCTGATCTGAATGTCTTCTCTTTTGATTTTTCCGATGAAATTTCCGGATTGCAAATAAATTCTAAAAATAAAGATACAATTGTTTATAATAAAAATCACCACACTCACAGACAGCGATTTACGGTCGCTCATGAATTAGGACATTGGTTGTTAGGACATACATCAAAAAATGGTGTTAGTAATTTAGAAGACAAACGGCCAAGCGAAATAGAAGCAAACCAGTTTGCTGCTGAATTGTTAATGCCGATAGCTTTCTTAAAAGCAGATATAAAAAATATAAAAAATGTTGAAAAGCTTGCTCAGATGTATTGGGTTAGTGAGGAGGCTATGTGGTGGAGATTGCGAGATTTAAACTTAATAAAATATCTTTGAATTGGAAAATAATTAATTAATATAATTTAAAATCCATGGCAAATTATCATGTTACAAAAAACAAAGACCTCGGAAAGTGGGCGGCAAAGAGGGAGAAAGCCGAGCGCGTGGCTGGTTATTACGACACTCAAGCTGAAGCTGAAAAAGCCGCAAAAGAATTTTCTGCAAATAATGGTGGTGGAGAAGTAAGAATTCACACTCCAAAAGGCCCAATAAGAGATAGCGATACGGTGGCTCCAGGCAACGATCCTTGTCCACCAAAAGATAAGAAACATTAAAATGCAAAACGAAATTCAACAAAACAACGAATCGGTTATGGATTTTGCATATAATGTTATGTGCAAAAAATTAGAAATGCAAATGAATGCTCATAATTCTTTAGAAAATAAAATAGGAATTCTATTGGGTTTTGTTGGCATTATTGTTGGTAGTGTTATTATTTTAATTCAACAAAATATAGATCTGTTTGGATTAAATATCTTTACGGTTGGTTCATCGGGAATTTATTTAACATTTTTATTATTAGTAGTTGCCTCACAAACAAGAATTTATTTTGATTCGCCTGACTTCCCATCCTTTTATTCTGAAGAAGCTTTAAAGAAAAAATCTACTGATTTCAAAAATAAAATTATTGCTGATATGAAATACTCTTATGAACTCAACATGAAAAATCAAGAAAAAAAAGCTGAACTATACAATATTGCAATCTATTGTTTTGTAATCAGTATGTTATTTATATTTTTAGGAATTTTAGAATAATTATGTTAGACAATAAAAAGAAACCAAAAGAAGAACCAATAAAACCCGTTGCACCAAGTTCGCAACCGGGCACACCTATCAGAAAAGCTCCGGACGAACTCCCTGTAAAACCAGTGGAGCCATCAGAAAAACCTGGCACCACTATGCCTTTTGACGAGCCAAAAGAAAATAATAAAAAGCATTAATAAATTTAATTTTAAAAATATGAGCAATCCACGAGCATTTATAAGTTTTGATTATGACCATAACAAAACGGAAAAAATTCTTTTTGCTGGTCAATCAGATCTTTCAACAACGCCTTTTAACATTGAAGATTGGTCTTCAAAATCTTCCTTACCTCAAAGCCAATGGGAAAAATTAATTGAAGAAAAGATTAACAAGTGCAACATGGTTATTGTGTTAGTTGGTAAAAATATGGCTTCTGCTGCTGGAGTGGTAAAAGAAATTTCTTTTGCTAAAGAAAATGATGTTCCTATTTTTGGCGTATATGTTGGGGGAGCCAATACTTTAAGCAATTTACCTAGCGGACTTCAAAGAAATAGAACAATCAAATGGGAATGGCCTGCAATTGCTTCTGCAATTGACCAAATGATGAAAGAAGGGAAAAACAAATAATATGAATATGAAAAAAGCATTGGTTGTAGGAATAAATGATTACCCAGCATCTCCACTAAAAGGATGTATCAAGGATGCTTCTGCTTTTGGTAGTATCATTGAAACAAACGGAGACGGATCTCCAAATTTTGATGTTAAGCTTGTAACTGATGTTGCTACCAAGTCAAAATTAAAAGGATTAATCATTGATTTGTTTAATGGCGATAGCGATACCGCATTGTTATATTTTTCTGGTCACGGATTTATTAATGATTTAGGAGGTTATGTTGTTACACCTGATTATAAACCAAATGATGAAGGTGTTTCAATGGACGAAATTCTGACAATTATAAACGATTCAAATTCAAAAATTAAAAACAGAGTTATAATACTTGACTGTTGTTATTCGGGATCCTTAGGTTCTCCTAAAAGAACAGGAGGGGAAAATGCTCATATCAGTGAAGGAGTTTCAATTCTTACAGCTAGTAGGGCTGATGAATCCTCATTAGAAATAAACGGACACGGTGTTTTCACAAATTTATTACTTGATGCTTTACAGGGAGGAGCTTCAGATCTAAGAGGGCATATAACTCCAGGAAGTGTTTACGCATATATTGATCAAGCATTAGGTCCATGGAATCAGCGTCCAGTATTTAAAACGAATATAACAAGATTCACATCCCTGAGAATCGTAACTCCTCAAGTCCCAATAGAAATTTTAAGAAAGCTTACAGAATATTTTCCTTCTGCACAACAACAATTTTCTTTAGATCCATCATTTGAAGATACAAACGATGTAAGTATCGAGCATGAAATTATTGAACCGTATGCAAAGACTGAAAATGTTGCAATGTTTAAACACTTGCAGAAACTTCAAAGTGTTGGACTAGTTGTTCCAGTAGATGAACAATACATGTATTATGCTGCGATGAATTCAAAATCATGTAAATTAACCGCATTAGGTTATCACTATTGGAGACTTGTTAAAGAAAAAAGGATTTAAAATATTGCACACTTGTATAGAAGTGTGCAATTATGACATCGTTTGACCCCGTTTTTTATACGCGCTATAATGATAATGTGAAATTTATCGCAGTATAAAAAATAAGAGTGCAACGATATGAAACAACAAATGGAGGCGTCCGCGTATCATTTAAAGCCGGCGGAAATAAAAAAATTAATAATCGCAGCCAGCAATTTCCGAGACCGGTGCATTATCAAAACTTTATATTGGCTTGGTCTCCGGAGAAAAGAATTAACGGAATTAGATGTGAGAGATATTGACTTTGAACGCAAGCGTGTAAAAGTGCGTGAGGGCAAAGGAGGCAAAACAAGAATAGTGCCGATTATTGATGACGAATATTTAAACGACATAAAACATTTACTCGGCACGCGCAAAGATGGAGCGATTTTTGTTTCTAGTCATGGCAAGCAACTGTCTATCAGAATGATTAACCACATCATTGAGAAAACCGGAGATATTGCCGGCGTAGAAAATCCAAATCCCGCGCGAACTCATATCAACCCGCATTTATTTCGCCATTCAATCGCCCGTTTTTTAAAATCAAAAGGATTCACGGCTGAATGGATCCAAAATTTTCTCGGTCATCAATCCTATAAAACCACTATGGACATGTATGGAAAAATCTCAATTAATGAAATGGAACAGATGGCAGAAAAAAAATTAAGCACTTAAAAAAATATAAATATTTTGAAAATTCCGCCACTAAACTACCACTATTGACATTAGAAGTATTTTTTGTTACCTTGATCGGATATCATCTTCCTTTTATATATAACGATGATGTGTTTCGGATGGGGCACTTTATTTATCTTTGTTGGTCTTAGATAAGAAGTGCCTCTTGTTGTTTTGCACTTTTCACAGTATCTATCGCATCCACTATATTCAAAGTGACAGTTGTTGTAAGTATTTCCGACAGGTGGCGACTTGTTTTTAAAATATTTCTCTGTCTCTTTTTTAACACACCTTTTCATTATTTTGTGGAAGCCAAGGAGTGCGAGAAGGACTTTAAAAACATCATAAGTTATATCAGCCAGAATGCTGTTTCCAATTTCTTCTAGTGATATCCAATCAAAGCGTCCTTTAATGTTTTTTAGCGACTCATTGGCTTTGGAAGGAATCTGTCTAGTCAAAATTAAATAGTAATTTATAGAATTTCTGGCATAATTTTTCAACGGCTGAATATCTGTGGAAACGAAAGAATGTACAAAGAGCAAAACAATAATAATGAGAATATTCATTTTTATTGTTTTTAAAATTAACGAATTAAAGAGCTTCTGCGAAATTCTAAATTTTTAATAATTTCTCAGAACTTCTTTAATTATTAAGTGGATTACACTTATACTTTCCCAAAATAAAAACCGACTGACGAGACTTTATGCCGTCAGTCGGTTTAGCCGACAAGCCTTTCCTGCTAATGCAGGAACATTACTTGACGCCGAAACAGATGTCTTCTATACGACATAAAATTATTGCTATTTAAGGTTGAAAGAACCTTCTTTTTCAGATTTTCGGGCAGGCTCAACATAACACATCTTCTTAAAACGCCTACATTTCCATTAATATGGTTTCTTATTTGAACATTCATGATTTTTAGTTTAATTCATATGAATTTATAATAAAAGCCGATTGATTATCGGCTACCTCGTTTTTATTAACAACAAGATGCCAGCATTCTTTCTAAGATTGTTAGTGCTCTCAAGTGGAAGTAGTTCTCTGAGATCAATTTCCATTTAAAAGCGCTACGCAACTAGAAACAAATAATGGTTCTTGTTGTTAATATTAAATATTTAGTTGTAATAATAATTTTAGAGTAGCACATCCAGACAATCTGTCAAGAGCAATTTAATATTTTTATCCACAGCACCATCTTAATTTTTCCTCCACCTATATTTCTGCCAAGACATTTCCATAATAGTGTCTTTTTTTATTGCGATCACTCTCTTTCAAAACTTGACCTGTCCGCCTCTTGAAGTAATATTAGAAATTAACCGACGAGCTCTTTAACAACAAATTTATATCACCCGCAGTTTTTCGATATCGGGTGGTATAAATAGTCAAACCGCCCGACTTATTAATATCTAACTAATACATTTATGGCGGACAAATCAAAAAAAGAAAATTCGCAAAAAAATCCTTTGACAGAAGTTTTTGGCGAGCCAATTGATGTTTATTCTACGGAACAAGCAATTGAAGACGGAGTCCTTTTTGACGCCGGACAATTGTTCGGTCGGAAAATCGTGCTTACATCAAATCTTCTCGCTACCCTTAAAAAAGAGGCTGTTGTCTCCGCTTTGATCATAGGTTTTTCAAAAACCATGAAATTTTCTCGTCCTGACTTAGCTGTTTTTACTATCAACAATGAAAAAATCTATGTGGACGATAACGGCGAAACAATCACTCTTATGTTATCCGAAGATTATTAATGTGATATTTTCTTATTCAAAAAAGGCTCTTTGTTTTAAAGAGCTTTTTTTATTTTTTAAATTTTTCTTTGGCATATCTCTGCCGAGACCCTTTGATAATTGTGTCTCTATTCGCCTCTTTGCCTGAAAATTCAAAGGGTGGCAATGACAGCGCCGAGTCCGGACGAGCGGACATACCATCAACGACCAGCTTATAAACCATTTCGTAATTTTGCTGGATGCGAAAATCTTCCAATTCGTAATAAGGCATAAATTCTTTTTCTAACATCTGCGCGTCCGCGCTTCCCACTCTAAAAACAATTGTCGCGCCGACATTGCCAAACACAGCGCGCCGGATATTTTCCGGAATTTGATCAAGGTATTGATTGGCCAAGATTAAATTTAGCCGATATTTTCTGGCTTCAGATAAAATTGAACCAAAAGCGTCAGTGGCAAAGCTTTGAAATTCGTCAACATACAAATAAAAATCCTCTCTCCCCTGCTCCGCTGTCGCCTGCCTGGTCAATGCGGCGAGATAAAATTTATTTACAATCATCGCACCGAGCAGACTTGCTCGATCTTCGCCAATGCGACCCTTGGAAAGATTGACCAGCAAAATTTTTTTATTATCAAAAATACTTTGAATATTAAAAGTGTTTTTGGGCCAGGGCTGTGCATTTATCTCTAACTCAGCTTATCATAGCTGAATAATCTCTTAATGTTTAAACTGTTTTTATATAATTCCTGACTGATATTTTCTACTTCATTTGCTCTCATTGCGTTTAAAGCG
>DAOWDU010000020.1 GCA_030638825.1 bacterium
CCCATCAATCAAATTCAATAACAAATAAACTTCGCAATCTCCAGCTGGAACAGATTTTAATAAGTCCGATAATTTTTGGAGTAATGCTTTAGAATCGTCAGAAGAGGGGATTGTGATTTCTATTTTTTGTTTTCTCTTGCTATCCCTAATTATTCCAGCGCCGCCTAAAGAGTTATTTTTCTGATAATAAGAGCCGTTATTTTCTGAACTGTCATTGTCATTGATAATTTCTTTTTCTGTTTGATCTTTTTTAGCTTCTTCTAAATCTATTTTCCTAATACTCTCGCCTAATAATTTAAACACCCCATCTTTATCGCTTACTTTTCCCTTGATAAAAACAATATTTCCTTCTTCCCAAATTTCAGCGTTGCTTTCTAATAATCGTGGGAAAACCAATATCTCAATTTTGTCCGTTAAATCTTCCATCGTCGCAAAAACCATAGATTGCCCGGCGCGGGTGACGATTTTTTGGATTTTGGTAATAATCCCGCCGACGGTTATAATTTGATTGACATCTTCATTTGTTAAATTTCTAATACTCTTAGCATTATTTCTTAAATAAACAGAATATTCTTTTAAGGGATGATCAGAAACATAAAGTCCTAACAACTCTTTTTCCCAAGACATTTTATCTTTTTTCTTCGCTGGCTCCGCATTTATTAATTGCAATTTATTAATACTATTTTCATCAGCAGAATCAGAACCGAATAAACTAACCTGTCCGTTGTTTTTTGCTTGCTGGCGTTCTTTAGCGAAAATCAAAATCCGTTCCAAATTAGATAACAATTTATTTCTTTCCTCTATGCTGTCAAACGCGCCTGCTTTGATCATTCCCTCCATTGACTTTTTATTCAAATCTCTTGATTCCACCCGCAAAACAAAATCTTCAATCCCAGCAAATTTTCCATTCGCCTTTCTTTCTTCCACAATTATTTCCACAATATTTCTGCCGACATTTTTGATCGCCGCCAACCCAAATCTGATTTCATCTTTTTTATTTTCGTTGATTACTCCAAAATCCACAAAGCTTTTATTAACATCCGGCGGTAAAACCTCAATTCCCATTTGACGACACTCATCAACTTCAATCGCGATGCGGTCTATATTTTCCCGATCGGCGGTAAGCAAAGACGCCATAAATTCCGCTGGATAATGCGCTTTAAGATACGCGGTTTGATAGCCAATTAAAGCGTAGCAAACAGCGTGGCTTCTATTAAAGCCATACTCCGCGAATTTTTCCATATCCGTAAATGTTTCTTCAGCAATCTTTTCGCTAATTTTATTTTTCAAACAACCCTCAATAAATTCCTTTTTCATTTTCGCCATCAACTCGGCGATTTTTTTACCCATTCCTTTTCGCAAAGTATCTGCTTGCCCGCCTGTAAAGCCAGCCATATCTTTTGATAATTGCATTACCTGCTCTTGATAAACAATAACGCCGTAAGTATTTTTCAAAGCGTTTTCCATAATTGGATGTTTATAAGTAATTTTTTTCTTACCGTTTTTACGATCTATAAATTCATCCGACATTCCAGAATTTAGCGGACCGGGACGATATAAAGCAACCATCGCGATTACATCTTCAAAACTTGTCGGTTTCAATTTCTTTAAATATCTTTTCATTCCGCTGGATTCAAACTGGAAAACGCCTGTTGTTTTTCCTTCTTGAAATAATTTCAATGTTTTCTGATCGTCAAGCGGAATTTTTGCTAAATCTATTTTATTCCCTTTTGTTTTAGAAATTATTTTCAAAGCGTTTTCAAGAACAGTCAAATTTTTCAATCCTAAAAAATCCATTTTCAATAGTCCTAAATCTTCAATATTATGCATTTCATATTGTGTCACGATTGCCGAGGTGTCTTGCGGCGGATGTTGGCGCGGCGTGTAATCATCAAGCTCTCCTTTGCTAATCACGACTCCGCAAGCGTGAGTTGAATTATGGCGCGCGACGCCTTCCAGTTTCAAAGCGTTATCAAGCAAATTTTTCGCCTCTGAACTTTCGTTATACAAATCTTTTAATTCTTTTACATTCGCAAGCGCGTCTGGCAAAGTTGTAAACATCGGAATCGCTTTTGCGACTTTGTCGCAAAAAGAGTAGGGGATTCCCAATGCTCTTCCGGTATCGCGAACGGCAGCCCGCGCTGCCATTGTTCCAAAAGTGATAATCTGCGCGACATGATCCTCGCCGTATTTTCGCGAAACATATTTAATAACTTCATCGCGGCGATGATCAGCAAAATCTAAATCAATATCAGGCATACTAATTCGGTCTGGATTTAAAAACCTTTCAAAAAGGAGTTCGTATTTTAAGGGATCAACATCTGTAATTCCAATTAAATAAGAAACAATAGATCCAGCGGCAGAGCCTCGTCCTGGACCGACGACGATATTTTTACTCTTTGCCCAATTGACAAAATCCTGAACGATCAAAAAGTAGGAAGCGAAACCCATTTGTTTAATCGTCTCAAGCTCAAATTTTAATCTTTGTTCAATTGCCTCATTTGATTTCCCGTATCTTTTAGGGATTCCTTTCTGGCACAATTTTTGGAGATAATCAGCGGAAGATAGTTTATCAGGAACATTAAAATGAGGAAGCAAAATCTTGCCGAGCTCTAATTCAACATTGCACTCCGCAACAATTTTTTGCGTATTATCTATCGCCTCGGGGATGTGCTTAAATTGTTCAATCATTATTTCCTGGCTCTTCAGAGAATAATCCTCGCCAAGCATAGACAGTCTATTTTGATCATTAACAGTTTTGTTCATCTGAATGCACATCAAAATATCCTGCGCTTTGTCGTCTTCTTTGTTAATATAATGAACATCATTCGCGGCAATCAGCGGCGCGCCTGTTTTTTGGGACAATTTTATCAAGCCATCATTGGCTACGCCTTGCTCTTTTATGCTGGGATTATCTCCAAGCTCTAAATAAAAATTTTCTTTGCCAAACATTTCCTGAAATTCTCTGGTTAATTTTTCCGCTTTTTCTAAATTATTAGCGATAATAGCTCTCGGAATTTCCCCAGCAATGCAGGCGGAAGTCGCGATTATTCCCTCGGAATGTTTTTGCAAAATTTCTTTATCTACTCTTGGCTTATAATAAAACCCCTCCAGATGGGACAGGGTTGTGAGTTTGATTAAATTTTTATAACCAATCTGATTTTTCGCCAGCAAAATTAAATGATTTCTTTTATCATCCACGCCTGCGTTTTTGCTATGCCTTGAATTTGTCGCGACATACGCTTCCATTCCGATAATTGGTTTGATATTTTTCTTTTTCGCTTTTTGATAAAACTCTACTGCGCCATACATTACACCGTGGTCGGTTAAAGCGAGCGAATCCATATTAAGTTCCCCCGCGCGATCTAAAAGATCGTCTATTTTCGCAAGACCGTCTAATAAGCTGTAATGGCTGTGAGTATGGAGGTGGGTGAATTTCATAATAAATATCTTGTGAATTTTATTTTTATTTTCTTTTCCAATAATACAATCCTCCCACAATAATACCCCCAAAAACAGCAAGAGCTAAAATTAAGGGAATCAATTTATAAAAAACAAACTGCGAAAATTCAGAAATTATCTCCGCGATTGATTGTCCTGTTGTCGTTTCGCTGGAAATGAAAATCGCTAATAAAAATAGAAAAACTAAAACAAACCCATTTCTTATTTTTGATGGAAAATTATGGAAATGTCTCTGTAAAAGCAAGTTCACTTTTTCTTTAAATTCAATATCTTTTGAATCCATTTTAATGATATCTGAAATAGCTTTGTAATAACCAGCGATTATTTCTTTCGTATCTTCCGCGGAAATATCAAAATCTGATTCTTTTATTATTTTGTTGAACATCGCGCGAGAATAGTTTAATTTATCAAAATTTTCCAACGCTATTCTCGCGTTTTCAATTTGCGCGGAAATATTTTTTCCAGGAAAATTTTTGTCATCAAGAACTGCTTGTAATATCTTTTCCGTTTCAATAACAGCAATTTTATATCCAGACGCCGTTCCTTCGTTAAGCAAGTTTTCAATTAACTGCCATTCCTTTTCATATTCTTGCAACGGCGATTTTTTATCTTCTGACATATTTTTTTTTAATATTTAAATTGTCTTCATTATATATTTATAAGCGGTAAAAAGCAAATTTTCTGTCATCTGAACATTTAAGTATTTAAACATTTAAACATCTAAACATGTTGCGATTTTAAATTTTTGTTTAAATGTTTATATGTTAAAATGCACTATAGATAAAACATTACGACTCCGCGCTCTTTATTCCTAGAAAAGAATATTTGAATTTTATGTTGTTTAAATAATCAACAAATTTATCGGTTGTTTCATCAATGTCTACGATATATTTATTATGACTGATTGCGCTCCGACTGTTTTTCCAGACATGTTCCTGAGGATTTTCTTCGGGGGCGGCTCTGGGAAATTCAATCG
>DAOWDU010000030.1 GCA_030638825.1 bacterium
ATAGGGCGCAGGTGTAAGCACAGTAATGTGTTCAGCCGAGCGCTACTAATAGGTCTATGCTTATTTAATTTGTTGTAGTTTTAAAATTTATTTTAAAATTGCGACCTTGATTAACTAGCATTTAATGATTGTTTATTTTTGCAAGGGTTTAAGATTTTAAACCCTTGCACCTATGAACTTATTTTGTTCGTTGATAATTTACTTTTTGGAAGTTGGATAAAGGGATAAATAAAACCCTGGAGGTTATAAATATGGTAAATATATCTTCTGACTCATCAGATGATCCAGAAATAAGATCTATAAGAGTCGCTGTAATAATGGCTGGAGGAGATAAAAACACTGAGAGATCTATGATTGTTGAGCATCTTCTCAATAAGGAACTTCTTAGCAAGGGAATAGAGGATAGAAAATTTTATTTATTTAGAAATCAGAGAAGAAAAGAAATTTTCTGGATATTTCTTTTTCAGCGTAGTCAGATACGTTGGTACAGGAGTATGGAAATAGAACTTAGCTCGAAATCTGAAGAATCTGAAAAAGCCATAAAAATGGAAAAATTACAGTCTGAAAAGTCTATCGGATTTTTTAATTTTCTGAAAAACGAGCGTCGTATTAAGGAGGACACAAGCAAAACAATTGATGAAATAATAACTCGCGTTTTGGACGGATGAAATATATTTTCATCCTCCCTTTTATCCAACTCCCAAAAACAATAACTCTAAGATACTTATGTAAAGCAAAAAGAGTTTTGGAAATTGGATGAGAAATATAAGGAGGAGGTGAGAAAAATTTTAAAGAGAGAAGCAGGAAAAAAAGAGGATGTGCCGTCTGGTGGAAAAATAAAACCGCCAAAAGAAGAAAAAGCAGGAAATGGTTTGTCTTCTAAAAGTAGAATAAAACCACATAAAAATTAAACTTTTTCTTTTTTTATCCAATTCCCAAAAACCTTCAAATTTTTACTTTACGGATTTTATAACTTCGTTTATAATAGAGCTATTAGAACAATTTAACAATATAGCAATTTAACAATTTACTTTAGAAATTCCTCGGTGATTTTAGCGACGGGGTCACACCTGATCCCATTCCGAACTCAGAAGTTAAGCCCGTTAGCGCCGATGGTACTTGTCCCGTACGGGACCGGAAGAGTAGGTCGTCGCCGAAGATTTTTTGAAGTAAAGGAAAAAGGATGTTTAAACGCTCCTTTTTTTTATTGACCCGAGAATGTTAAAATGTTATTATGTTTATATGCTTAAATGTTTATATGCTTAAATGTTACGATGACAGGAACTCAGAGAAAACTTAAAAAACTTTATATTGTTGGAGTAGTTTTGCTTCTTATAGTTATAGCTACTCTAATTTTGTTTAAGCCAGAAGAACGAACCTGTTTTAATAATGTCAAAGATATCGGAGAAGAGGGAATTGATTGCGGCGGGTTTTGTGAAAAAGAATGTCCTCCTCCAGACAAGCCTCCGAAAGTGCAGGACATAAGTGTTAAGTGGGTAAGATTTGTAGAGGACGGAGAAAATAATTATGATTTAGTCGCAAAAATATCAAATAGTAATGAGGGTTGGGGAGTTTCTTCTGTCAGTTATGCCTTTAATATTTATGATAAAAACGGAAAAATTATTGATCTGGTTCTTGGAGAATCATATGTTATGCCGAGAGGTTTTTTGGGAGACAATGAGTCAAGATATGTGATTGAAAATAATTTTAAAACGGACGAGGACATTGAAAAAGTCAGTTTGGACTTATACGATTTTAATTGGCGCGAAGTAAAAAATCTTAGAGAATTGCCAGAATTGGACGTAGAAATAATAAGAATCATTAATAAAGATCACGGGTTCGTGGAAAACGGAAAAGAATTTTATTATGCTTTTGGAGTGACTGAAAATATTTCAAAATATAGTTTTTTTAAGGTCGATATAAACATTGTCATTTTTGATAATTACGGGGAACTTATTGCGGCCGGAAAAACGGATCAATGGACGCTTGAATCGGGAAATGGCTGGGAATTTAGAATTGACTGGACGCCGCCATTTTCAGAAGAAATCGGCATGGTTGATTATGAAGCGCGGACCAATGTTTTTGATATAAATAATTTTATGGACACTTATGGCACTGGAGGGAAGTATATAATCCCGAAGTAAGCATTTAAACATATAAGCATATAAACATTTAAACAAAATTTTAAGATATTGTTTAAATGTTTATATGCTTAAATGCTTTAATGGTATTGATTTTTCTTAAAAAATTAGACATAACATTATTAACTGCTGTTGTAATTTTGATTCTCCTCGGACTGATAATAATTTACAGCACTTCTTATAATTCCACAGGAACGGATTTTTTGAATTTTAGAAAGCAGGCGATATTTTCTGTTGTCGGGTTTGTCTTGATGATTGGCGTGAGTCTTTTTGATTATCGGGCGCTGAAAAGTTGGACTGGAATATTTTATGTTCTAGTCTGTTTTATTTTGGCCGCGGTTTTATTTTTCGGAACTTCAATTAGAGGAACTACTAGCTGGTTTGATTTTGGTTTTTTTAATGTTCAGCCGTCTGAATTTGTTAAAATAATTATGATTATTATTTTGGCAAAATATTTAGCAGAAGCGAAAAATTACTTAAACGATCTTAAAAAAATTATAGTTTCTGGAATTTATATTTCGTTGCCAACTATTCTTATTATTCTTCAACCAGATTTTGGAAGCGCGTTGGTGTTATTATTTATCTGGATAGCGATGGTTTTTATGACGGGAACAAAGATGAAATATATGGCAATGATTTTTATTTTCGGAATGGTTTCGTTTGCGGGATGCTGGCTTTATGTTTTTGAGGATTATCAAAAAAACAGGATTGCGACTTTTATTAATCCGCAATCAGATTTGCTTGGAAGCGGTTATAATGTTAATCAGTCAATTATTGCGGTTGGATCGGGAAATATTTGGGGAAAAGGATTGGGGCATGGTTCCCAAAGCCAGTTAAATTTTTTGCCAGAAAAACATACCGATTTTATTTTCGCGGTTCTTGCTGAAGAAATGGGATTTATCGGGGTTTTTCTGATCCTTGGATTATTCGCGATTCTTTTTTATCGTCTTTTTAAAATTGCTTTTGAGACGCAGGATAATTTTGGAAAATTGCTTGTTTTGGGAGTTGCCTTCACGCTAATATTTCATATTACTATTAATGTCGGAATGAATGTCGGGGTCATGCCTGTGACTGGAATTCCTTTGCCCTTCATAAGTTACGGCGGAAGTTCGTTGATTAGTTTTTTAATAATGATTGGGATTGTTTTGAATGTTTATGTGAAAGGGAGGGGATATAGGATTGAGAAGGAAGAGGATTAGAAACTTATCATGTCGCTCCAATATGATAATGTCCTAGTACAGCAATATAGAAATGTCCTACCTAGAAATTTTTGTGTCATAATAGTTTAGATAATTTAAATATTAATCTAAACAAATTATGGAACAAAAACTAATAAGTATGACTGAAA
>DAOWDU010000042.1 GCA_030638825.1 bacterium
TCCAGAGAATATTAATATCAAAAATCCTGTCAAAACATCAATTTTCGCTAAGATTATTGAAAACACCCTGATGTGGTCTCTCTCTATTATTGGCTCTCTAGCTCTCCTGATGCTGATCATCGGGGGCGTTATGTATATCGGATCCGCGGGAGATGAACAGAAAGTTCTTAATGCTAAAAAAATAGTCACCTATGCTATCCTTGGAACAATTCTAATCCTGGTGTCTTACGCGGTGGTTGTGGTGGTGGGAGGAATTTTAGGGTGAAATGACGGTAATTTATTGTAACAGGACTTCCTCATTTTTGTCATCTCGAAATGAGCCGCAGCGATTGAGAGATCTAAGAACTCTCTTAATATAAACATTATTTCTGTATAGTAATATTCTTAGATTTCTCGCCTTAAAGGGCTCGAAATGACAAGAATGAGGAAGTCCTAAATTTAATTTAATGAAAATGAAAATTTTAATTCTCGGATACAAAGGAATGCTTGGACACGAACTGGTAAAAGAATTCAAAAATGATCACGAACTTATTTTGTGGGACAGGGAGCAAATTGATATTTCCAGAAAAGAAGATACAATAAAAAAAGTTACTGATTTGGGTCCTGATCTTGTAATTAACGCGGCTGCTTACACCGCGGTTGATGAAGCGGAGCATAATAAAGATTTAGTTTATAAAGTAAACAGCTGCGCGGTTGGATTTTTGGCAACAGCGTGCAAGGAAATAGATGCTTTGTTTATCCACTTCAGCACTGATTATGTTTTTGATGGAGAAAATCATAATGGCTACAAAGAAAACCATCTCTATAATCCAATTAATCTTTACGGCAAATCAAAAGCGCTCGGCGAAAAAATGATATTGGACATTTCTCCAAAATATTATATAATAAGAACATCATGGTTGTTTGGAAAATATGGGAAAAATTTTATAGAAACAATGTTGCGATTAGCTAGAGAAAATAAAGAGGTTAGAGTAGTCAATGATCAATTTGGAAGTCCGACTTATGCCAAAGACCTTGCGTCAGAAGTCAGAAAATTAGTTGAGTCAGAAAATCGATCTGGAATTTATCACATCACAAATTCTGGAACTTGCAACTGGTATGAATTTGCTGTCCAAATTTTTGAACTTTCCAATTTGAATATCAAAGTAAGACCAGTAAAATCAGAGGAGTTTCCGACACCAGCAAAAAGACCAACCTATTCAATGCTTACCAACACCAAACTTCCGCCGATGAGAAAATGGGAAGAAGCATTGAAAGATTATTTAAAAAAATAAATTTAATTAATTAAAATAAAAAAATATGGAAAAGAATGAAAAAAGCGTAGACAATGTTCCAGCAATGTTGTTTGTGGCGTTTTTGATGATCGTCATAATTATTCTTATGATGCTTAGAGTATCATAAGAAACTGGCGTATTGAAAATATTAAAAAATACACAAAACTTACGCTTTTGCGTGCTGTTGTT
Source organism: bacterium (assembly GCA_030638825.1). Lineage (GTDB taxonomy): Bacteria > Patescibacteriota > Minisyncoccia > JAHIHE01 > JAGLIN01 > JAGLIN01. Next base: position 1,464 of record DAOWDU010000042.1, read on the forward strand.
TTTGTGATGATTGTCTAAATAAATTTTATTTTTAATAAATAATTTAATAATCAATTAAAAAAAACATATGAAACAAAAATTAAACAACACAAAACAAAGTAAGCCGAAAGGACAGAGTGTCTGTAATATTTTTTTATTCTCTCTGTTCTTTTTGATCTTCGTCAGTCTCGGAACTGCGCTTTTGGTTTCTATAATTAGTAAGAATAGAATTAATCCCGCAACTCCTCCAATTAGTATTGAAAACGGGGCAATGAAACAATTTAAAAGTTATGATGAGATAAAAGAATTTTTAGACGAGAGTTCTAATAGTATTTCTAGCATTAGTATGATGGGAAGAAATTTAATGCAAGCAGACACATTTGATATGATTGAAAGTCCTAAAGCAACAGAAGGCTGGGGGGCTGCTATGCCGCCAGTCGCTACTCCAAGTGGGATAGAAGGCGGATTAGATTATTCAACCACGAATGTCCAAGTAGCAGGAGTAGATGAAGGGGATATAATCAAAACGGATGGCAAATATATTTACACGATTTCAGGACAAGAAGTTATTATCACGGACGCTTATCCAGCTGATGATGCCGCTATTGTTTCTAGAATAAAATTTGACTCAAATCCCAGCGGAATTTATTTAAACGACGACAAGCTGGCGGTTTATGGACAGAACTATGATGTTTTCAGAAATAAGAACTATGATAGTAGTTTCTTAAAAAGAAGAACAAGCGGCAGTTATACTTTCCTTAAAACTTTTGATGTAAGTGACAAAGAAAATCCAAAAGAAGAAAGAGATTTTAATTTTGAAGGGAATTTTGTCAACTCACGAATGATTGGAGATTATATATATTTTATTACCACAAATTATTCTTATTATTACGATGATGAAATTCCAGTTCCTCTAATTATAGAAAACGGAGAAATTTTAAATGACAGTAAAATAGCATGTCCGAATTGCTGGAATGTTTATTATTTTGATATCCCTTATCGCTCGCATAATTTTACAAGCGTTGCCACAATAAATATTTCTGACAGTGAAGAGGAAATAAAAAATGAGACTTATCTTTTGGATGGAAATCAAAATAAGATGTTTGTTTCCAAAGATAATATTTATATTACCTATAATAAATATGTCAGCGAGGAGGAACTTATTTGGGGTATTGTTAAAGAAATGATTTTGCCAAAGTTGAACGAGAGGGATCGTATTAGAATTAGAGAAATTGAAGAAGCGAAAAATTATGTGTTATCACCGCAAGAGAAAATAGAAAAGATAGGATTAATTATACAAAATTTTGCTGAATCATGGACTGAAGATGAAATGAAAAAATTAACAAAAGAATTGGAAGCAAAAGTGAAACAAAAATATGAAGATATCTCCAAAGAATTAGAAAAAACTGTTGTTCACAAAATCGCGATTAGTAAAGGTGATCTACAATATAAAACAGCGGGAGAAGTTCCTGGAGTTGTTCTGAACCAATTTTCTATGGATGAAGATAATGGCTATTTCCGCATTGCTACCACAAAAAATAGAAGATGGTCAACTTTTGGAGGATCGTCAGAATCGTATAATAATATTTATGTTTTGGACGAAGAAATGAAAGTTGTCGGCAGTGTTGAGAAATTGGCTGAAGGTGAAAAGATTTATTCCGTTAGATTTATGCAAGACAGAGCATATTTAGTAACCTTTAAACAAATAGATCCTTTGTTTGTAATTGACTTAAAAGATCCGACAAATCCAAAAGTTTTAGGAGAACTGAAAATTCCCGGCTTTTCAAATTATCTGCATCCTTATGATGAAACAACTTTAATTGGTTTAGGAAAAGATTCTGGCAGCTGGAACGCAAATTTGAAGCTATCTCTTTTTGATGTGTCCGATGTTAAAAACCCAAGAGAGATAGATAATTATATTTTGGGAGATAACGGCGGTAATTCAATCGCGCTTAATGATCACAAAGCATTTCTATTTTCTAAAGAGAAAAATTTGTTAGTAATTCCTGTAAATTTAGAATTCTTAGTATATGAAAATGAGGGCAACAGTGTTTTTCCAGAAAAGATGATACCGACAAAACTAGGTAAATATTTCAACGGCGCGGCTGTATTCTATGTTGATAAAAAGGAATTTAAACTTAAGGGAAAGGTTGATCATTCAGATGGCGATGATGACAATCGTTATGGACATGATTTAGATTCTGTGAGAAGAAGTTTGTATATAGAAAATATCTTGTATACTTTGTCTAATAAATATCTGAAGATGAATAGCTTGAGCGATATTGAGGAAGTTAATAGTTTGGAATTAAAGGAAGATCCTATCATAATCCCAATTCCAAGACCAATACCAGTGCCGTTTGAACCAGTTTTTTAGAAACAGCTATTTATATCAGAAAAAAGTCTGTACGGCAAGGTCAAATAATATTCTCCTTGCCGTTTTTTGTTTTTTATGGGACTTCCTCACTTTATGTCATCTCGAAATGAGCGAAGCGATTGAGAGATCTAAAAATTATCTTAATATAAAGATTATTTCTGTATAGTAATATTTTTAGATTTCTCGCCTTAAAGGGCTCGAAATGACAAAAATGAGGAAGTCCTAATTTAAATTTGTGTGTGTTAGTATGTTTATATATTAAAATGTTAGTATGCTAGTGAATCTTAAAACTCCAATTGAAAAACTTTTCCAAATCGGTCCGGCCTATGTGCAAAGACTTCATAAAGTCGGAATTAAAACAGCTGAAGATTTGCTTTTTTATTTCCCATTTCGCTATGACGATTTCTCCAGTGTAAAAAAAATAAGCGATGCTGAGGTCGGCGAAATTGTAAGTATTGCTGGTAAAATAATTGACATCAGAAATATCAGAACAAGAAAAAAAAGAATGAATTTAACAGAAGCGCTGATTGAAGATGATTCGGGAATGATCAAAGCGATTTGGTTTAACCAGCCATTTCTAACCCGTAATTTGAGAATAAACGCTAATGTCAGTTTGAGCGGAAAAGTTGTCTACGCGCAAGAAGGACTGCAACTTTCCAATCCCGCTTATGAGCTTATCGGAGAAAAACAAATTATTCACACGGGAAGGTTTGTGCCTGTTTATCATGAGACAGAAGGACTTTCTTCAAAATGGCTGCGCGCTTATCTTAAACCACTCTTAAAATTGGCGAATGATGTGGAAGAATATCTGCCATATGATATTATAAAGCGGCAGAAATTTTTCGGGATTTCAGAAGCAATCAGACAAATTCATTTTCCGGGAGATAAAAATAAAGCGGAAACTGCCAGAAGGCGATTTGCTTTTGATGAGCTGTTTTTGATTCAAATTTATATGATCATGCAAAAAAGAAAGTGGCAAAAAAATAACGCGGCTAAAATAAAATTTGATCAGAAACTTGAAATAGAAATAAAAAAATTTGTTGAGAGCTTGCCGTTCAAACTGACAAACGCGCAGAAAATTTCTTCCTGGAGCATTATTAAAGATTTAGAAAAAAGCCAGCCGATGAATCGTCTTTTGGAGGGCGATGTTGGATCTGGAAAAACTCTCGTCGCTTTTATCTCCGCGTTGACTGTTGTAAAATCCGGCTATCAGGTTGCGCTGATGTCGCCGACAGAAATCTTAGCAAGGCAGCATTTTTTTGAAGCGGTGGAGAGATTTGGAAAAATAACTATCGCTCTCCTCACTGGTAGCGAAAGTAAAATCTACGAAGATAATAAAATAAAAAAAATAAATAAAAATAAATTACTCGAAAAAATTAAAAATGGCGAAATAAATTTTTTAATTGGCACGCATTCTTTAATTCAGGAAAAAGTTGTTTTCAAAAATCTGGCTCTTTCCATAGTTGACGAGCAGCATCGTTTTGGAATTGATCAGCGCGCGAAGATAAATAGCAATGTTTTGGATATCAAAGACGGACTGAAAACCGTTCCTCATCTCCTTTCAATGACTGCCACTCCGATTCCGAGAACTTTGGCGCTTACTATTTACGGAGATTTGGATTTGTCTATTCTTGATGAGATGCCAAAAGGACGGCAAAAAATAATTACAAAATTAGTCGCGCCGGCAAATCGCGAATTAGCGTATCAGTTTATTCACGACCAAATAAAAAAAGGCAGGCAGGTTTTTGTAATTTGCCCTTTAATTGATGAATCAGATATTTTGGGAGTTAAGTCCGCGACAGAGGAATATGAGAAATTGAGAGACAAAATTTATCCTAATCTAAACATCGGCCTTCTGCATGGAAAAATGAAACCAAAAGAAAAAGAAGAAATTATGCAAAAATTCTCTGACCAAAAAATAAACATCTTAGTTTCCACTTCCGTGATTGAAGTTGGGATTGATATTCAAAACGCGACTGTTATGGTTATTGAAGGCGCGGACAGATTTGGTCTCGCCCAGCTCCATCAATTTCGAGGCCGTGTTGGACGAGGCGAACATCAGTCATTTTGTTTTTTATTTACTGATTCAACTTCCGTCAAAACAAACAAACGATTAAAAGCGCTCATCAAAAGCTCAAACGGATTTGAACTCGCGGAACAGGATCTAAAAATCAGAGGTCCTGGCGAACTAGTCGGCGTCCGCCAATCCGGTCTGCCCGATTTAGCGATGGCATCTCTCACCGATTTTGAATTAATAAAAAATGCCCGCCATGAAGCGGAGGAAATTATCAAAGAAGTAGGGGCGTATCGCGATACGCCCCTACTTAAAAAATATCCCAAGCTTGCTGAAAAATTAAAAATATTTACGAAGAAAATTCATTTTGAATAAAAAAATTCCGAACCTTCAAAAGATTCGGAAAACAAGTTTTTCTATTTGTGCAGTTAATATGAGACATTTGCTTTTTTGAAAGCAATGGCAATTTCTTCTTTCATTGCCTCAATGTCGCTTGTTACCGCATACCTTATATATGGTCCAAAAGGAACTCCCACTACGCCAGTTTCTTCAATCATTAGATTGTTGAAGTGTGTTCCATCTTTAATGGATTCTCCGAATGCCTTTGTGGGGGTCATCCATAAGGTGAAGAATCCTGCGCCAGGGTCAACAGCAAGTTTCATGCCAAGAGGTGATAGAGTGCCAATAAGAAGATTAATCCTCTCTTGATATATCTGCCTATGCGCTTCTATTCCTTTCTTGTCATTCTCTACTGCGTATATCACTCCTGCTGCCATTGGAGCAACGAAACCACTATCGACGTTTCCTTTTATAGTTGCGATATCACTAACGAAATCTGGCGATCCTGCTATTGCGCCTATTCGCCATCCTGTTCCGTTGCCAATCAATTTGGAAGCTGAATAAGCTTCGGCCCATGAAAGATCCAGATAGTTTACAGCCACATCCGCTAAAGTGTAATGATCTTTGGAATGAGGAAGACCAGCGTAGGCAGCATCATCAAATATGCGTACTCCATTTTCTTCGCAATAAGAACAGATTCTTTCCCACCATTCCCTGGTTGCTATTTGTCCGGAAGGATTATGCGGGTAGTTGACCATCAAGAGGTCAGTACCTTTCTGAATGCTTGTTGTGTCAAATCGAAACCTGTTGTCAGGATTAAGATTTAAAGCATAATTTTTTACATTCAGATAATCACACAAATCTGCGGGCGTCGGATAACCTGGATTGGTAGTAGTTCCAACTATTATATCATTATTCCGAGAACCGCAAGCAAGGGGTATTAATCCAAGCATTGGCTTTATGCCAGGTATAGGCAGAAATTCAATACGGCTCTCCATCCCGCAATCACGAAGCCACCATCGTGAATGATACTGGACAAAACGCCTGGCAAAGTCAGAAACGCCTGGACTGCCATTATCCTGATACTCATGCATTGTTTCATCTTCGCTTAAAACTGCTTGTGCTGCTGCTTCTCGAGCACTTATCAGAGCAGGTCCTGGAGGTTGTCCGATGGACATGTTTAGGATTTGTATTCCTTTTTCTTCGGCCAATCTGCGCTTCTTTTTTATTCCATGAAATAGATTCTCGCCACCTTCTGGCAATCTTGAAGTTCTTCCTTTCATTGTTCTGTTCCTCCGTCTTTTGTTTGTGTTTTTTTGATTGTAGTTAGGATTAACTACTTAAGCATAAGGTATAATAAAATGCGTAAATTGTCAACCCTATTATCCTAGCCTAAAAAATATCCCAAGCTCTCTGAGAAATTAAAGGTATTTACGAAGAAAATTCATTTTGAATAAAAATTCATTCAACATAAAAAACCATAGCCTCTTTTGGACGGCCGTCCAAAAGAGGCTATGGTTTTTATAAAGCACTTTTCTGAAATTCAATAAATATAACCTCTTTCTCACGGTCGTAAAAAAGAGGTTATATTTATTGAATTCTAAAGTGTTTAAATATCAGTTTGAGTGTTTGAGAAAATTCATTATGTAATTTAAAATAATTTATCTAAAAAATTTTCCAAATCACTCGCCAATTCTGCTTTAAAAGTTTTGTCTTTTCCGTCTAACAACTTTATCTTCAATTCACTTGCATGTAAAAACTGCCTCTTCAATTCCAAGTCTTTACTTCTATGTTTCCTAAAAAAATATTTCCGATCGCCAACAACAGGATAGCCAATCGCTTTCAGATGAACTCTGATTTGATGCATGCGACCAGTTTTAGGTTGAACTTCAAGCAGGGTATAATTTTCAAAACTCTTGATTGTCTTATAAATAGTCAACGCTTCTCTTGATTTTATATTTTCTTTTTTCTTCGTATCAATAACTGTTTGCATATTTGATCTAGTTTTTGATCTGCCGATTTTAAAATTTATCTCGCCTTTGGGCGGTTTTACATTTCCATAAACAAGCGCAAGATATGTTTTTTGCGTTTTTCTGTTTTTAAACTGCTCTTTTAGAAATTCAAACGCTTCATTATTTTTAGCGACAATCATCACGCCTGAAGTATCTTTATCTAGTCTATGCACAACCCCAAATCTCATCTCATCTTCTCCAACATTTTTTATTTCTGGATAATGTTTAACCAAAAAATCTGAAACGCTCGGACTTCTGCTTGATTCCGCATTCTGCGCCAAAACCCCCGCTGGCTTATTTATCACAATCACATCGTCATCTTCATAAATGATTTCTATTTCCCCTCCTAACAAGGAGGGGCTGGGGGAGGTTTTATTAAAAGGGGCTGGGGAAATTTCTAAAATTTCCACCTCATCACCCTCTTTCAAAACATAATCCGCTTTTATTATTTTCTTATTTACCAAAACCTCTTTATTTTTAATTCTCTTCTGCCAACTCGCTCGCGATTTTTCAGAATAAAAACTGGCTAGAAATTTGTCTATTCTTTGAGTGGATTGGGAAGAATGTATTTTGATTTTGGTATTCATACTTTATAAATTTAAATCTTTGTAGTATAATAATAGTTTATTTCCAGTATATAACAAAAAGAACCCTTTTTCAAGGATTCATCTCGTGACAGGTAACAATGCCTATAATGTCAGGCAACTACTCTATTGTTTAAATAATAGCATATTTATTATAAATGTCAAGCCAAGTTATTCACACAATAATAATCTCTTCAGATTCCGAATCCTCCGAGGATTCGGAATCTTTTGTGGGCCCGAGAAGATTCGAACTTCTGACCTCTACCGTGTCGAGGTAGCGCTCTAACCAACTGAGCTACGAGCCCGGAGTCATATAAGCATTTAAACATATATAAACATTAAAACAAACTTTAGAATAAGGATTTTAGTAAAAAATAAAAAAGAAATCACTGAATTTTATTCTTGAATTAAATTTTTATTACAGCAACTTGTTTATATGAACTATTGTACATAAACATATCCTCTAATAACCCTGCTGTTAACAGATAGGGTTCGGACGCTTTTCCGTCCCCAGCCGACATAGTTCATTTCAGAAAGTGTGAGCATATTTCCATGAACGGCCTCAACATAAGCGACATGTCCGTACCATCTGTTTTCCGTTGTGACGACAATTGATCCAGCGACTGGAGTTGTTCCCGTTCTATATCCGTAAGCTCTTGAATTATAGAGCCACGATTTAGCATGTCCGCCCCAAGGGACATGAACTCTCGTTGCTACATACCAAGTGCAATATCCGTAAGGGAAAATATGCCCTTTGTTTGGATTAAGATTTGTTGAGGAGCTATATTTAGAAGAGGAAACAACTTTGCTATATGTTCTCTGCAGTCTTGGTTTAATTGGCGCCTCTTTTTGTCCGTTTGGAACTATGAGAATTTTTTCAGCGGTCAGCGTTCCATCAGCGGGAAGTTTGTTAAAAGTAATAATTTCATTTTCGTCTGCTTTATATTTTTTAGCAACGCTTTCAATAGTATCTGCTTCTATTACCTTATGTTTAACTCCTGTTATCGGCAGAATTTCCAGTTCTTGCTTGGGTTTTATAATATCACCAACTTTCAAATTATTCGCCCACAAAACGGTATATGTTGATATTCCAAAAGATGTCGCGATAGAACCGGGCGAATCGCCAGATTGGACTTTATATTTGACGATGCCGTATTTAAGATCGGCCAATGATTCGTCATAATAACTAGCTGGAGATAAAAATGAATTATTTTGCACAAGAGGAAGAGAGGAAATTTTTTCAATTCCCATTTCATTTATTTTTTCATAATTTTCATTCTCATTCTCATCTGTGTTCGCGCTTATATTTCCTATAAAATCGGAATCAGCGCTGGCAATTCTAACGATGGGAACATAGCTTTTTGAAATAGTATTATCACTCTCAATATTTTCTGGATTTCTTATAATTATGTTATCTTTTCTTTCATTGCTATTTCCGTTTGCTCCATCTAAATAATTAAACATCATACTTCCTGTCTGGAAATCATAGCTGGAAGTAGTGTTTGCAATTGAAACATATCCTAATAAAAAAATTACCGCAAAAACAGTAATATGGCTTCTCGCAAAATGAAGCGTTCTACAAAAAAACTTTACTTCTTTTAGGGAAGCAAAAATCAAGATTAGATTGTTTTTGTTAATACTAATAAAAAGCTTAAAAAATATTAAAATAGTATCACTTCCATAGAAATAATTTAACATATGTCTAATATTGTGTCAACCTGCGTTGTTCATTTGTCGCTCCAACATGATAATGTCCTAGTAGAGCAAAGTAGAAATGTCCTACCTAGAAATTTTTGTGTCATAATAGTTTAGATAATTTAAATATTAATCTAAACAAATTATGGAACAAAAACTAATAAGTATGACCGAAAAA
>DAOWDU010000024.1 GCA_030638825.1 bacterium
GAATATATTGTAATTCATATCGCCGACCATGAACACTGCGCTGATCGGGAACTTTACTAAAAATTGATAGTAGCATATTTTTAATGTTAGCTTATTATAGCTTTATTATACTACTCTTTAGATAAATGAACAACCCTGGGGCTCAGGTGTCATTTTAACATGTGAACATTTTAACATTTAAACATGTTGAGATTTCAAAATTTGTTTAAATATTTATATGGTTTGGAATAGTTTGGAATAAAATTGACATTACGGAAGGTGTATGATAATTTTCTTACATAGGGAAATAAAACTGAACTTTAACAATTGGAGGATAAACAAAATGAAAAGAAATATATTGGTCGTAGGAAACGGAGGAAGAGAACATGCAATTGTATGGAAACTTTCTCAATCATCTAAGGTGGGGAAAATATTTGTTGCTCTTGGAAACGGAGGGATATCTGAATTAGCGACAAATGTTTTAATTGGCGCAAATAAAATAAATAGTCTGGTTGATTTTGCAATAAAAAGTGAAATTGATATTACAATTGTAGGACCAGACAACTCGCTTGCTAACGGAATTGTAGATGCATTTCAAGAAAATGGATTAAAAATATTTGGTCCAAGTGAATATGCGACTCAGATTGAATCTTCAAAATCATTTGCGAAAAAGATGATGATTGGAGAAAACATTTCTACTGCGCAGTTTGAAATTTTCAGCGATTATCAAGAAGCATTGGATTATATTATTGAACAAGGATTACCGATTGTAATTAAAGCAAATGGCTTGGCTCTCGGAAAGGGTGTTTATATCTGCAAAACAATTAAAGAAGCAGAAACGGCTCTTAAAGAAATTATGCTTGATCAAAAATATGGAGATGCTGGAAACGAAGTAGTCGTTGAAGAATATCTTGAAGGGCAAGAAGTATCAATTCACGCTTTTTCAGATGGAATTACTACAAGATTATTTCCAACAACACAAGATCACAAACCAATTTTTGTGGATAATCAGGGTCCAAATACTGGAGGAATGGGAATAGTTCCAATGCCACTCAGTTTTGAAATGATGACTGAAATAGAAAGAGTGGTTGTCAATCCGATAATAAATGCTTTTCAAAAGAAAGGAAAACCATTTATTGGAGTTCTATATCCAGGACTGATGATTACTTCCAAAGGAATTAAAGTCTTAGAATACAATGCCAGACTTGGAGATCCGGAAACGCAATATTATATGCGTCTCTTGAAGACTGATTTAATTGATATAGTTGAAGCTTGCATTGAAGGCAGACTTTCAGAAATTGAGATTGAATGGGATATTACTCCTTGTGTATGTGTTATCGTTTCGTCTGATGGATATCCTGATAAATATAAAACAGGTTTTCCCATATATGGAATCGATGAAGCAGAAAAAATTTCTGGAGTCGTAATATTTCATGCAGGAACATCTTACGAAAACGGGGAATTACAAACATCTGGAGGACGGGTTTTAGGAGTAACTGCTATAGGAGAAACAATTGAGATAGCATTAAATAAAGCATATGAAGCAATAGATCTTATAAAATTTAACGGTATGTACTACCGTGAAGATATAGGATTTCAAATTATAAAAAGAGAGTCTTAATAATATTAAGTTAGCTCTCATTTTTTTTAAATCACATTATTTTTGTCAACTTTTAAAAAACCTGCTATAATACTTTTATGAAAGAAACAAAAGAAAAAATTAAGGATTTAAAAAAGAGGGTCCTCCTGGTGAGGGACTGTCTTTGACCTAAATAAGAAGAAAGCGGAAATTGTTGGATTGGAGGCGGAGATAAATGAGAGCGGGTTTTGGAATGATACGAGGAAAGCGAAGAGCGTGATGCAAAAGCTGGATAGTTTAAAAGAGGTTGTTAATATTTGGGAGGACATTGAAAATAGAATAAATGATTTGGACGAGATTACAAAATTTATTGACGAGAAAAAGGATCAGGATATTTTGAAAGAAGCGAAAGAGAGATTGGTAAAATTAGAAAAAGATTTTGTTGAAAATGAATTTCAGGCGTTGATGAATAAAAAGTATGACGAGGCGAATGCGATTATGGCAATTCACAGCGGGGCGGGAGGAGTTGACGCGCAGGATTGGTCGGAGATGTTGATGAGGATGTACTTGAGATACGCTGAAGATCATAAATATAAAACAAATCTTGTTCATATTTCCAAAGGAGAAGAAGCGGGGATCAAAAGCGCGACATTTATAATCACTGGTTCGTTCGCGTATGGACATTTAAAAACAGAAGCGGGCGTGCATCGGTTGGTGAGGCTCTCGCCGTTTAATTCCGATAACTTGCGGCAGACCTCATTTGCTTTGGTAGAAGTTTTGCCAGAAATTACTTCTGATGACGAGGTAAAAATTAAAGATGACGATCTCAAAATAGACACATTCCGATCAAGCGGAGCGGGCGGGCAGTCCGTCAATAAAACTGATTCGGCGGTGAGAATTACGCATCTTCCGACAAAGACAGTTGTCGCTTGTCAGAACGAAAGAAGTCAAATGCAAAACAAAGAACAGGCGATGCAGATTTTAAAAGCGAAATTATATAAGTTGCAGGAAGAAAAGAAAGATGCAGAAAAAAAGAAATTGCGTGGAAATTATACTTCCGCGGAATGGGGGAATCAAATCAGGTCGTATGTTTTGCATCCTTATAAATTAGTCAAAGATCATCGGACAGGAGTAGAAGTTTCTGATGCGGAGGGAGTTCTGGAGGGGGATTTGGATAGGTTTATCGAGGCGAGGTTGAAGAGCATTTAAATGTATTAACATTAGCTAATCAGCTATATTTAAATTATGAAATTAAAACCTATAATCCATTCTATTCTCTTTGGCATTATTTTATTTTTTGTTGCTTCAGGTATTGCTTCAATTCTTGAATTAGGAGGCTTTAATGTTACAACTGGAAAAAATAATTTTCCTGTTGGTTTTCCTATCCCTTGTTATGAGCGGGTTGATTGTATAGCAGAATATATGCCGGAATTTGGTGGATATCTCTCTAAACCTGGATGTAGCAATTTGAAATTTTTACCAACCCTTTTTATTTTGGACTTAATAATCTGGATAGTAATTGTTTATCTCGTTATATTATTAATGGAATATCGTAAAAAAAGAAAATAGATTGCTATTTTTCCTGTCCCGTCAGAGAAATTGAAATAAGTTTTATGTTTATTAAAAACTAACTTTAAATACTATGCCAAAAAAAACAGCAGAAAAAAAGGATCTTCCAAGAGAACCTTTTTACACAAACTCATCACAGCTTCCAGTTGGATATACAGACGATTTATTTGAAGCGGTGGAATTACAGGATGGCTTGCAAACCAAATATACAGGCGGGACCGTGATGCATGCGTTTTTGGGAGAAAGACTTCCGAGCGGGAAAGAAGCGAAGATATTAGTGAAGAAAATATTTGAAAAATCGGAAATGCCGTATCTTTCTATTACGCCGACTTTTAGCGTTTGTCCTAATCATGGCTATTTATCAGGCGAACATTTTACTTGCCCGAAATGTTTGATAGAACAGCCTTGCGAAGTTTACTCCAGAGTAGTTGGTTATTTAAGACCAGTTCAGCAGTGGAATAAAGGAAAAGTTTCAGAGTATGCAAGAAGGAAAGTATTTAAAAGTAAATAATTAAAATGATCCTATTTGACAATGTTTCAAAAATTTATAACGACGATTCTGTCGCTTTGAAAGATGTAAATTTTAAAGTGGAAAAAGGAGAGTTTATTTCAATCGTCGGACAGAGCGGAGCGGGGAAGTCAACTTTGTTGAAGATGATTTTCGCCGAGGAAAAACCGACAGAAGGAGATGTTTTTATAAAAGGAAAAAATATCAGTAAAATAAAAAACAACAAGCTGCCCATTCTCAGAAGACATATCGGGGTTGTCTTTCAGGACTTTAAATTATTAGACAAAAAAACAGTTTTTGAAAATGTCGCCTTTGCGATGGAAGTTTCAGGAAGATCTGATTTAGATATCAAAGAAGATGTTCCTCAAGTTTTAGAAATAGTCGGTCTTTCTGATAAAGTTGACAATTACACAACCGAACTTTCCGGAGGAGAAAAGCAGAGAGTTTCAATTGCCAGAGCGCTGGTTCATCGGCCGGATATTATAGTCGCTGACGAACCTACTGGAAATCTTGATATTATAAATACCTGGGACATCATCCAACTTCTTATAAAAATAAATCAATATGGCACGACCATTGTTTTGGCGACGCATAATAGGGAAATAGTGAATTTGGTAAAGAGAAGAGTTGTGACGATAGACAATGGAATGATTACGAGAGACCAAGCGGATAAAGGGAAGTATTTAATTTAAATTACTGGATTCTCGCCTTCGCGGGAATTGTAGAAGATAAATGTTCATATGATTATCAATAAAACTAAAAGAATAATAAAATCTGCGCTGAACGATTTGTTGAGGAATGTTTGGTTGAATATTGCGACGATGTCAATTATTATCGTAACTCTTTTTACGGTGACAACAATGGTGGCGGTTGATATTATTGGAAATTTTGCTCTTGGTTCTTTGCAAGAAAAAATTGATATTACAATTCAATTTGAAGATGACGCTGAGGAAAATAAAATCTTGGAATTTAGGGAAGATTTAGAAGAGTTGCCAGAAGTGAGAAGTGTTGAATATATTTCAAAAGAACAGGCGCTTCTTAATTTCAAAGAGTCTCATAAAGATAATGAATATATCAATCAATCGCTGGAAGAGCTGGGAGAAAATCCCTTATTTGCCGTTTTAAATGTGAAGGCGACTGCGCTTGATCAATATAAAACTATTGATGATTATATTAAGAGCAACGAAAATTACGACGATATTATTGAAAAGGTCAATTTCAAAGAAAACGAAAAAGCGATTAACAATTTTTCCGTTATTTTGAAAACGATTAAAGACAGTATTTTCGGATTAGCGGTTCTATTTATTATTATGAGTATTTTAGTCGCTTTCAATACCATCCGTTTAGCGATGTATACGCACCGCGCGGAAATTGAAATTATGCGTTTGGTTGGAGCGAGCAACTGGTATATAAAAATGCCGTTTGTAATAGAAGGAGCGATCTTAGGGATTTTGGCAGGCGCGATAACGCTGACTTTTGTTTATCCAATTGTGATTTATGTCTCTCCAAAAATAGCGCAATTTCTCCCAGGTCTTGATTTGCATGCCTACTTTCTAAATAACATTTTCAGTTTCACATTATTTCTCCTCGCTTTAGGAATGAGCCTCGGAGTAATCAGCAGTCTAATCGCGATTAGGAGATATTTAAAGTCTTGAGCATAAAAACATTTAAACATTTAAACAAGTTTTAGAATAAAGATTCTGGTAAAAAACAAAAGAGAAGCCACTAATCTTTATTCTTGAACTAAATTTTCTATTACACAATTTGTTTAAATGTTTAAATGTTTTTGTGCTTATACGCATTTGGGGATCGTCTAATGGTAGGACGGCAGGTTCTGGTCCTGTCAATCGGGGTTCGACTCCCTGTCCCCAAGCAAAGAAGGAAATATAAAATGCTATAATACTATGTGGAGTCATAGCGTTTTTGTTTTTTAAAAATTTAATTACATTTGTTATCGCCATTTGCGGCGATTTTTGTTATAATGAAATTATTGAAAAATAAAATTACATGGATCAAACCCAAGCTTTAAAAATTCTTAAATCAAAACAGAATATATTTCTGACTGGTTCGGCGGGGACGGGGAAGACTTTTTTGTTGAATAAATTTATTGAATATTTAAAAAGGGAAAAAATCAGAGTTAGTGTTACTGCTTCAACTGGTATTGCCGCGACGCATTTAGGAGGGAGGACGATTCATTCTTGGTCGGGGATGAGGATTGAAAATAAATTAGATGATAAGCAGGTTAGAAAACTGCTTCGTGATGAAAAACTGCGTGATAGAATTCGGAATGCCGAGGTTTTGATTATTGACGAAATTTCTATGCTGGACGCAAAGCGATTGGATTTATTAAATAAAATTTGTCAGGCGGCAAGGGGACCATTTTTATCTTTTGGCGGATTGCAAGTTGTAATGTGTGGGGATTTTTTCCAGCTTCCGCCAGTTAATAAAAAAAAAGAGGAGGTAGAATTTGCTTATAAATCTTATGCTTGGGAAGAAGCGAAAATAAAAGTGTGCTATCTTGATCAGCAATATCGGCAAAATGATCTTGAGTTTGTTGATGTTCTAAATGGGATTAGAGAAAATAAAGCGAGCGAAGATATTCTGAATAAATTAAAAACAAGATTATTTAAAAAAATTGATTGTTCAATTGAACCGACTAAACTTTATACGCACAATGCGGATGTTGACGAAATTAATAATTCTGAACTTGCAAAAATTCATGAGAAAAAAATGATTTACAGGATGGATTCAAAAGGCCCAGAAAAAATAATCACTTTTTTAAAAAAGAACTGCCTTGCTCCTGAAGAGCTAAGTTTAAAATTAGGAGCCATTGCAATGTTTGTTAAAAATAATTTTAGAGAGGGCTATGTCAATGGGACTTTAGGTAAAGTAGTTGGTTTTGATAAAAGCAATTTGCCGATAGTAAAAACAAAATCAGGCTGTAAAATTACAGCAACTCCAGTCAGTTGGGAGCTTGAAGAAAATGGAGAAGTTATCGCTGAGATCAGGCAAATTCCCTTGCGTTTGGCTTGGGCAATTACTGTTCACAAAAGCCAAGGGATGAGTTTGGATGCGGCAGAAATTGATTTATCAAAATCGTTTGAATGTGGGATGGGTTATGTCGCGCTTTCAAGAGTTCGGCGATTAGACGGAATTAAATTAATGGGTATCAACCAAATGGCTCTAGAAGTAAGCCCTGAAATTGTGGAAAAAGATAAAGAATTTAGGGAGTTGTCAAAGCAAGCGGAGGAGGAATTTAAAAAGTAAATTTAAGTATAGATTATTTTTTTGTTTGTCATAATTTAATTATTCTGCTAAAATAAAACTATAATAAATAATAAAATAAAAAAGGAGGAAATATGGAATGTGAGGGAATTAGATTTTTTATGAGTGTAATATTAGTTATATTTTTAGCGTTGTTTCTTTGGGCGGTTTCTCCTGTGGGAATTTTGTTTTTCTCGTCAGTTAGAATATTATTTTCAAAATCGTCTTCAATGTTGAAAAGAAGACTTGCCTGGGTCGCGCAAATAATTGCATTTTTGACTTGGAGTTCTGTAATGTTTTTATTATTAATTATTTACATTGATTCTGTTTCTTATAAAATACTTAATCTCGGCGGCGATGTTTTGAATTTAGCGATAATCTCAGGATGCGCTTTTTTTATTGTGATGATTTTAGTGGTGTTTATTGAGAAAATGATTTGTTCTGGTGATGTTAAAAAGAGTAAAAATAATGATAATAAAATTAATTCTAAAAAAATTAAATCCGGTGGAATAAAACAAAAAGTCAGACGGAAGTTGAAAGATAATTTAAAAGAAATTATTGATGATGAGATTGAGAGGAGATTGTAAATGTCATTGCAATGATAGTTTATTTTTTAATATAATCACTATGGCAATTCTAAAAAGCTTGCAAAACTTGCTTGAGAAAAATAAAGTTAAGCATGAGGTTATAGATCACAAAACGGTTTATACCGCTTTGGATAGCGCGGAAACGCAGCACATAAAACCGCAGGAAGTTGTGAAAACTTTAGTGATGAAAATAAACGCGAAAAAATATGTCTTGGCTTTAATTTCTGCTAATAAAAATTTAGATAAGAAAAAGTTTTTGAAAGAGGTAAATAAATGGTTGAAAAAAGAGGGGGAGAAAACTGTGAAAAGTATTGAGTTTGCGAAGGAGGTCTGGATGAAGAAAAATGTAAAAGGAAAAATCGGCGCGACTGTGCCGATTGGATCTCTATCTAAAATGTCTGCGTTTATTGATAAGAGTTTGTTGAAAAATAAAAGTTTGATTATCAATACAGGAGATTATGAGAAGTCTATAAAATTGGCGACGAAGAAATTTTTAGAACTTGAAGAAATAATCAAAGGAAATTTTTCGGAGGCGAAGAAGAAAGCCAAGTCCCAAAAAAAGAAATAAATAAATATGCCATACATTGTCAAGGCAAGCCATTATCAAAGCCAGGAAAAAATATTTGAGGGTCCGCTTGATCTTCTTTTGGATTTGATTGAGAAAGAAGAACTTGAGGTGACAGATGTTTCTCTGGCGCAGGTCGCTGACCAGTTTTTGAAATATTTAGAAAATAGCGAGAATGTAAGCCCGGAATATCTGGCGGATTTTTTGTTAGTGGCGGGAAAATTAATTCTTATAAAATCAAAAGCGATTCTTCCGACCTTAGAATTAGAGAAAGAAGAAGAGGAAGATATAGAAGAATTGAAAGCGCGGCTGAAAGAATATCAGAAATTTAAGGAAATAGCAAAAGAGCTTAGAAAATTAGAAAGCAGAAAAAAGATGCTTTTTTCTCGGCAAAGTTATTCTGGGATGAAAACAATTTTTTGTCCGCCGAAAAAGTTATCAGCTTTAGATCTGCAAAACATATTTGAGAGTGTTTTAGATAAATTGCCAAAAGTTGAAATCCTTGCCAAAGAAACGATAAAGAAAGTTATTTCTATAAAAGATAAAATCGAATATTTAAAGAAGAGCTTATTAGAAAGAATAAATTTAACTTTTCATAGCGCAATAGCTGACAAGAAAGACAAAGTGGAAATCGTTGTAACTTTTTTGGCGATGCTGGAATTAGTGAGAAATAATTTGGTTTTTATAGAACAGGAGGAAATGTTTGGGGAGATTAAGATTATTAGTAAATCGTAATATATGAAAACTGAATCAATCATAGAAAGTTTATTATTTATCTCCGGCGAGCCGATGGGTTTTAAGAAGCTGACGAAATTAACTTCAATAAATGAAGGCGAGCTAAAATTGGCGGCGGGAGTTTTGGCAAAAAAATATCGGGACGAAAACAGCGGATTGAGAATTTTAATTAAAGAAAATAAAATTCAGATGGTGACGGCGGGGGAGAATAGCGAGTTCGTAGATAAATTTTTGAAAGCAGATATAGAAGGAGAATTAAGTCGCGCGGCATCGGAAGTTCTTTCTGTCGTTGCTTATCGCGGACCGATTTCAAGAGCAGAAATTGAAGAAATAAGAGGCGTCAATTGCAGTTTCACTTTGCGGCATTTGATGATCAGGGGTTTGATTGAAAGAATAAATAAACCAGATGACGCGCGGGCTTACTTGTATAAAATATCATTTGATTTTTTGAAGACGCTCGGCGTGGAAAGAGTGGAAGATTTGCCGAAATATGAAGAGTTGCATTGTCAGAATAATAAAAGTCTATGATTGAAAACATTGCCATTATCACACTGGTTTTTCTAAGTCAGCTAAATATTATATCTGTTGAAAAAAATAATACTGGTTTTTTGGAGCAGTTTATAGAGCAGGAATTTGTGGGGGATAAATTTAATTTGCAGGAAAGAAATCAGGATTATTATTATGATAATTTAGATCAGGAAAATATTTTACAGCCGTTGCCTTCTAGAATTAAGGGCGTGGCTGATTTTAATATTGAAGCAAAATCAGCGCTTGTTTTGGATGTTGGAACGGATACAGTTTTGTATTCTAAAAATTCAGATGAGAAAATGCCAATTGCGAGTTTGACAAAAATAATGACAGCGCTGGTTGTTTTAGAAAGTATTGATTTAAATGACACGGTAACAATTAGCAAAAACGCTTTTGACACTGCTGGTAGAAAAGATAGCTTGGTAGTAAATGAAAAAATAAAAGCGGAAGATTTATTGAAAATAATGTTGATCAGATCTAATAATACCGCTGCCGTTTCTTTGGCGGAACATAGCAGTGGAAGCGTTGAGGAGTTTGTTAAACTAATGAATCAGAAAGCAGAGTCGCTTGGACTAAAAAATACTAACTTTTCTAATCCAACCGGTTTTGATTCTGATGAAAATTATTCTACCGCTTACGATCTTGCCCAGCTTTTTGATTATGCTTCGGATGAGTTACTAATTTGGGAAATTTTAAGAATTCAAGAATGTAGAGGTGGGTCGCGACCCGCCCCTACTTCTCTTGATGGAAATATAAAACATAATTTAAAAAATACTAATTTGCTTTTGGGAAAATTAGAAAATATAACGGGCGGAAAGACTGGATTGACAGATGAAGCGGGACAGTGTCTGGCTTTAATTGTTGGAGATCCTGTTAATAATCATAGAATAATTAGTATAGTTTTAAATGCTGAAGATAGATTTTTAGAAACGGAGAGATTGGTGAGGTGGGTTTTTGGGAGTTATGCGTGGTAAAGAATATTTATTATTTAAAAATGTAGGGGCGGGTCGCGACCCGCCCCTACATTTTTTTATTTGACAAGTTTTTTGTTTTTGGGTAGGGTAAGGGCAAGGAAAGAGAAAAAATTAATAGGAGGCAGATGTTTTGCTAGATGAAATAAAAAAGCAATTTATATTTGCAGTGATTGGAATTTTTAGAAGAGTAGGATTATTATAGAATAGAGGATTAAAACTCCTCTTATTTTTTTAAACCAAAAAACACCTTTTTACTCAAGGTGCTTTTTAGATTTACAGGTTGAAACCTGAACTCCAGATAAATTTATTTCATTGTCACTTTAACTTTCTCAACAACACTTTTAAAAATCGCTGGATTGTTCATTGCTAAATCAGATAAAACTTTTCGGTCAATTTCAATCTTAGCGAGTTTCAAAGCGTGAATAAATTTGCTATAAGTCAAGCCATGTTCTCTCACTCCGGCGTTGAGGCGGATTTGCCATAAACGGCGCATCACTCTTTTCTTATTTCGGCGATCACGATAAGCCTGTGTGCCTGCTTTCATTAAGGCTTCTTTGGCAGCTTTATATTTCTTGCTTCGCGCGCCTAAATATCCTTTCGCTTTTTTAATAACTTTCTTTCTTCTCTTGTTGGCCATTACGCCTCGTTTTATTCTTGTCATAAGTAATAATAATTTATTTAACTAATTGCCTCTTAATCGCTTTTTTAATCCCAGTAGTTATTTGTTTGTCTGCCCTTTTTTGCCTTGTTTTATTTCCAGACTCGCGAGAATTGAAATGATCCTGATTTGCGGTTCTCGCAATGATCTTTCCTTTTTTGGTTATCTTAAATCTTTTTGCAATCGCTTTTTTAGTTTTAATTTTCATATTATTAATTTATTTTTTCTTAAATTCTATCACAACATTAAACCCTTGCGGGGTTTTTTTGATTTCGTATTCTTTTATTATTTCCTCTTCTTCTGTGTCTTTATTTTCTTTTGACATCACAGAAATCATTTGCAGAAAATCTTTAAACTTTCCAAGCGCGAAATCGCGGTTTGCTTTTTCTCTTCCTCTTAACATCATATCTATTTTTACCAAGTCTCCCTTTTTCAAAAACTTAATCGCATTCTTCGCTTTGAATTCAAGGTCGTGCTTTTCAATGCGGACGCTTATTCTGATTCCTTTGACTTCTGTCTTTTTTTGCTTAGCGCTATGTTGTCTTTTTTGTTTGGCGACTTTATATAAATATTTTCCGTAATCCATAATTTTACAGACTGGGGGATTCAAATTTGGAGAAACTTCAACCAAATCAAGCTCTTTTTCAGATGCCAGATTTAGAGCGTCAAAAGTTTTCATCAACCCAAGCTGTTTGCCTTCGCCATCAATCATCATAACTTCAAGCGCGGTAATTTGTTTATTGATTCTAAAGTTTTTTGTTTTTGCGATATAATTAATTTTAACATTTTAACATTTTAACATTTTAACATTTTAACACAATAACAAATAACATTTTTTAAAAAAATGTTAAAATGTTTATATGTTAGTATGCTTAAATGAACAAGAGTGGAGATGGCGGGAATTGAACCCGCGTGTAGAATGTCCACTTGAAAATCATCTACCAATATAGATTATTCTATTTAGGGATAAACCCTTTTAAAATTTATAAGCAATGAATAATCAAGACCTTATAAATCCGAGCTTAGATAAATTTCGGATTCTTGCGACTAAGCGACACAAGGTCCTATCTTGATAATATGACACCAGATTTTGCTTATCAAGAATCAGCAAATCCGATGGCTACCAGTCCTTAGACAGTAGCAGTCGCAAGAGGCATCGCAAATAACGATTTCATCTTGCTTACAAGTGTATTTTTTGCACTTATATTTTATTAGCAAAGTTTTACGAGATTAGCTAACATAGCTCGATTGGCAATTTTGAAGTAAGGCTTCTATCGAGGCCTAACATCCCCAGAGGCATATAAACATTTTAACATGCTAACATTTTAACATTAAAACATATAAACATTTAAACAACTGTGCTGATGTTAGTTTGTAGTAATTTATTGTAATTCAATTGTTTTTTTAAACAACTAATTACAAGTAGTTGCAATTAATACTATAAATTACAACCAATTATAATATCAATCATTTATTATCTTTCAATATCCTCTTCATTTTAATCGCATCCTCTCTCTTTTTAATACTCTCCCTCTTATCAATCTTTCTCTTTCCTTTCCCAACACCGAATTCAAGCTTTATTAAACTATGTTTAGAGTATACTTTAATTGGCACTAATGTCAAGCCTTTTTGACTTATCTTTCCGATCAAAGATTTAATTTGACTTTTACGCGCTAAAACTTTTCTTGGTCTTGTTGAGTCATAGTTGTCAGGCATATTCGCTGGCTGATATGCGGGGATGCTGGCGTTAGTTAAAAACAGCTCATTTCCTTTTACAGTGACGAAAGCTCCCTTCAAGCTAAGATGCCCTGTTTTTATTGATTTCACTTCATATCCTTTTAACACTAAACCACCTTCTATTTTTTCAAGAATTTCATAATCATAATGCGCTCGTTTATTTGTGGCGTGTGTCTTCATAGGTTTAGTTTAGCATAAGGATTAAAGGTAGTAAATAAAAAAAATGTAACGAATTCTTTCGCTACATAAACTAGATCATTTTATTGGCAACGTAGACTTCTTCTATCAAGTTCATATTGTAATATTGTTGTCCAGTTTCTACTTCAAACGAAATTACGCTTTCGTTTATCTTTGACTTTTTAGGATTAAGGTTAGCTACTTCATTTTTGTGATAATATCCGTTATTATCAAGAAATAAAACAAATTCCTTTTTATCTTCCCTTGCTCTTTCTAATCCTCTTAATAACTCTTCTGGTGTCACTTATTATGTCCCTCCATCTATTGAAGATGTTAATATCTTAAGAAAAATATAAAGTTTTGTCAACCCTATATTTTTTAATATTTAGCATTGACACCTTTTATATCAAGTTTATAATTAAAGCAGGTAATCAGTTAACATACAATCATATGAAAATCGGAATTGATGCGCAGACAATTTTAAATCCAAAAATGGGGGATGCTGCTGGATTGGGGCATTATACTTATCAGCTGATTAGATATTTGTTGGAGATTGATCAGGAAAATGAATACATTTTGTATTTCAGCCATCGGGCGAGGGAGAAGGATTTTGAGAAATTTAATAAGCCGAATGTGACAATTAGGCGGTTTCCGTTTTCTTGTTATAAAAAGTTTCTGCCTTTGGCTTATTCTGAAATGCTTGCCTCGGCGTTTTTTCTTCGTGATAAATTGGATGTGCTTCATGTTCCAGGCGGAAGAGTTCCTTTAACTTACAAAAAGAAAATAGTCGTGACGACTTATAATCTTGGCGTTAAAAAATTTCCAGAACTGTTTTCAAAAAGAGAGCGAATCATCTTCAAAATTAAACCAGCGGCGTTCAAAAGAGCGGACGCAGTTATCGCAAGTTCGGAATCGGCGAAAAATGATTTAATAAATAACTTTGGAATTGGCGACGAGAAAATAAAAGTAATTCATAATGCTTTTGACGAGAAGTTTTTTAAAGACGCAAATATAGACGAAATTCAGAATGCGAAAAATAAGTATAGAATTAATGGAGAATATATTTTATTTATGAATACGATTAAACCTCTCAATAATTTAACAAGACTGATTGAAGCATTTTCAAAACTGCGATTGATTTTGAAAGGCAAAAAGCCGAATTCAAATTATAAATTAGTGCTGGCAGGAAAGAGCGGTTGGATGTCTGATGAAATTCATCAGATTGCAAAAGACTTCGGATTAAAAAATGAAGTCATCTTTCCAGGATATATAGATCCCAAAGATTTGAACGCTTTATTTGCTGGCGCTGATCTTTTCGTTTCCGTTCCCGTTTATGAAGAATTCGGCGCGCCAGTTTTGGAAGCGATGGCGTCTGGAATTCCAGTTGTCTGTTCCAATGTTTCTTCTCTTCCTGAAATAACTTGCGATGCTGCGATTAAAGTAGATCCTTATGATATTGACGGAATTAAAAACGCTATTTTAAAAGTTTTGGATGATGATAGATTAAGAGCTGATTTGAAGAAAAAGGGATTAGAGCAGGCGAAGAAATTTCATTGGAGAGAGACGGCAGAAGAGACAGTAGAAGTTTTTAAATCTGTTAATTAGAAATAAGATAGATTATTGATTATATTATAGATCTATAGAAATTGATTGTAATTTGTGGAAATTAATTGTTGATGAAGTGCGTTAAATTATTATTTGACAAATAATATTATTTGTCATAAAATTAAATTATGAAATATTTTGATTGGAATAATGAAAAAAATGAGAAATTAAAAACAGAAAGAGAAATTGGTTTTGAAGATATTTTAATCGCGATTGAAGAAAAAAAGATTTTAGATATTGTTGAACATAAAAATCAAAAGAAATATCCAGATCAAAAAATATTTGTGATTAGCATTAATAATTATGCTTATTTAGTTCCGTTTATTGAGGAGGAAAATAAAATATTTCTAAAAACAATTATTCCAAGTCGTAGAGCGACTAAAAAATATATTTTAAAAATTAAGAATAAATAATATGAAATATTTTGAATTAGATAAAGAAGAAAAAAAAGTTCTTGCTGATTTTGACAAAGGAGATATGGTAAGTATTAAAAAACTAAAGTCAGAAAAAGCAAAATATCAGAATTATGCTAAGCTAACTTTAGGCAAATCCAAAAATATTAACATTAGATTGTCCGAGAAAGATTTGCAAAAAATAAAATCAAAAGCTGTTAGCAAGGGCTTGCCTTATCAAACTTTATTATCGTCGCTTATTCATCAATATGCTGATGAGCAGACTAAAAATAAAGTTTGTTTCTAAAAAATATGAGAAAAAGAATTTTTGTGGCGATTAGTTTGCCAGAGGAAATAAGAAGGGAATTATTATCTTACGAAAAGCGTTGGAAGAATTTGCATATCAAATGGACGAATTTTCATAATCTCCATATTACGCTGGAGTTTTTGGGCGAGGTAAATAGGTGGGAATTAAAGAAAATATTACAAGCGGTTGAAAAAACAGCTTTGGAAATAAAACCGTTCGATATCAAGTTAGACAAAATTACCCTCGGTCCAGATTCAACCCAGGCTAAAATGTTTTGGGTGATGGTTTGTGTTGAAAAAAATATTATAGAACTTAAAGATTTAATAAATAAAAATTTAAAATTCTACGATTTTAGTTTACAAGAAGAGCAGGAATTCAAACCGCATATTACTTTAGCCCGAGCGCGCGGAAATCAGTTAAAGGGAAAGCAAACAAATATAGTTTTACCAGATATGAGATTTAAACTTGAAAGTATTGAAGTAATGCACAGCCAGTTACATTCTGGTGGGGCGAAATATAAAGTTGTGGAGAGTTATAAGTTGTCATTGCGAGAAGGCTGAGGAGCGTAGCGAACGAAATGCCGACGAAGCAATCCCAGAACTATGCACAGAGAATTTAATTTTGGGATTGCTTCGTCGCCTTCTCTTCGCTACGCTCATTCGGGCTCCTCGCAATGACATTAATTTTATTTTTATGAATTTTCAAAAAAAAGTCCATATAATCCTTCTCAACTGGAACGGAAAAGAGGATACTTTGGAATGCATAGAATCGTTGCAGAAAGTTGAATATAGTAATTATAAAATAATCATCGTTGATAATAATTCAGAAGATGATTCTGTTTTAGCAGTTAGAAAAAAATATCCTGAGATAAAAATTATTGAGAATGAAAAAAATCTTGGCTTTGCGGGAGGGAATAATGTTGGCATAAAATATGCCATAGAAAACGATGCTGATTATGTTTTGTTAATCAATAATGACACGACAGTTGAAAAAGATTTTTTGCGGGAATTAGTAGAAGAGGGAGAGTCAAATAAAAACAATGGACTATTAGGACCAAAAACAAATTATCATAGCGAGCCGAATAGAATCTGGTTCGCGGGCGGAAAAGTCAGCTGGCTGAAAAATAAGGGGACTCATCTTGGCTTGGATGAAATTGACAATGGTCAATATAACGAAATAAAAGAAGTTGATTATTTAACGGGTTGTTGTTTGTTAATAAAAAGAGAAGTTATTCAAAAAATTGGAATATTAGCGGAAGATTATTTTCTCTATTATGAAGACACTGATTTCTCATTAAGAGCTAAAAATGTTGGTTATAAGTGTGTTTATGTTCCAAAAGCAAAAATCTATCACAAAGTTTCACGATCCACTAAACCAGGATCGCCGTCTTATATTTATTATCATGTCAGAAACGGTTTCGTGATGACAAAACGAAACGGTTCGCTTTTAAATAAAATTGTTTTATGTTTTTATTGCGTTTTTCTGTTTTTAAAACAAATTATTAAAATTATTTTTATGCCCAAAAGAAGAGGCTGGTCATTTGCGGTTTTGAAAGGAGAAAAGGATTTTTTGCTGGGGAAGATGGGGAAGGTGGAGTGAAATATCAAATATCAAAGTCCAAATTATTCCAAATCAATTTTAAATTTTAAATAAAAAAATACCCAAGGAAATAAATCCGAGGGCATAGTTGTTTTATTCTTTTGTTTTTACGCAATATCTGCGCCAGTAATTAGTTGGCACATCTTGCGATAATTTCCGCTGGTTTCTTCGACAAGCCAGTCGGGAATCTCCATTGGTGCTTCTCCATTAAAGCCAATTTCTCTCATTGCTTTACGGAAAGGTTCCTTGCTGTAGTCAGGGTCGTAGCGAGAAGAATCAGGTGTCGCCGTTTCGTCAATTTGGATCATTCCTATACCAGAAATAATTCCAAACTCAAACTTGGTGTCGCGAAGCGTTATCCCTTTTAAAGATAGAATGATACTGATTTCTGAAGCAAGAGAAATACTATAAGCTCTTATCTTGCTTGCAAGTCTATAATCAGGATTATTATCCTCATAAAAATCGGGATGTTTGCTTCTTTCCAACTCAACAGCAAGATCATCCAGTGTTAGTAGCTGATCGTGTTGTCCTAAGGGTGCTTTTGTTGACGGGGTAAATATTGGCGCAGGAAGTCTGTCACCATCCTTTAATCCTAATGGCAGTTTTATTCCGCAAACCTTGCCAGTTTGAGTATAACTTTTATATCCCGAACCGGTCAGATAGAAACGAACAATTGCTTCTGCTTTTATCGGTTTTGCTAGATAAACTAGCATCGACCGGCCGTCAAGTTGCTTTCTATAAGGCGCAAGTTCTATCTGAACTCTTTTTGGAAATTCTTCAAACTTGTCTGAAACAAAATGATTTGGACAAATTCTCTGAGTTCTTGTAAATATCTCGGCAGATATTTTGTTTAGAACTTTGCCCTTGCCTGGAATTCCATTTTTCATTACTACATCCTCGGTGGAAATGCGGTCAGTGTTAACTATTAACGCAAATCTTGGCGATGAATCCGAAAATGTGTATTTATGGTCTATATATGAGAGATCATACATTTCCCTAATCTTATTCCCCCCTTTTCCCAATTGCGGAAAAGGAAGACCTATCTTCATTACAGCTTCTTGCATATTTATCAACCTCTTTTGTGTTTATTTTTTTATTTTCGCTCCCTGAATTTTCAAGGTTCTAAATCATATATAACAGAAAATGAAAAATTAGTCAAAAAAATATCCTGAGAAAACTCAGGATAAGAAAATGGATTATTTTATAATCCAAAACGAGCAAAAATTTCATCAACATGCTTTAGTTGATTTCTGGGATCAAAGCAGGATGCTCTAAGATCCTCTATGCTAATATCGAGATCTCGGAAAACCAAAGATTCTTGAATAACATCGCTTATGTGCCTTTTTTCTTTCACTGCTTTGAATGAAGATTCTTGAACTAAGCGATATGTTATTTCCGGATTTACTCCCTTACCAATCAAAAATACTTTTATCTGCTGTGAAAACAGAGTGCCGTAAGTCCGATCAATATTTTCCTGTATGTTTTCAGGAAATACTTGTAATCCATCAAGAACATAAGCCAATTTTGACAGCATATAGTCCAGAAGAATGAAAGCGTCCGGAAAAATAATGCGTTCGGGTCCAGAGTGTGAAATATCTCTTTCATTCCAAGTGGCAGTAATATTTTTCATCATATCAGCGTATCCTCTTATTACTACGGCCAGTCCGCACAGTCTCTCACTAAAGATAGGATTTTTTTTGTGAGGCATCGCAGAAGATCCTTTTTGTTTCTCTTTGAATGGCTCTCGCAATTCTTCAATTCCGCTTTGGCTATGAAGCCGAATTTCCAAAGCAATTTGTTCAATGTCTGAAGCAATCTCCGCAAGCGCGTTTACTATTTTCAGATGGAGAGTGCGGGGAAGAATTTGGCTTGTAATGCGAGCTGGTTTTAATCCAAGAATCTCTGCTACCTTTTCTTCAATTTGCGGAGCGAGTACGCTGTAAGTTCCCACAGCGCCTGATAATTTACACACACTGATGTCTTCCTCCGCTTCTTTCAATGATAATGATCCTTTTTCTAATAGATCGTACCATCGAAGTAGCTTTATTCCCAAAGTTCCAAGCTCAGCTATCTGTCCATGAGTTCTGAAGGGCATTACTGTCCAGCGATGAGTTTCTGCCTGACGCTTTAAGATATCCATGATATCTTCTATGTCCTCCTGAATTATTGATGCCGCCTCTTTAATTTGCAAGACCATTGCTGGCTCTTCCACATCGTAAGAAGTTAATCCTTTATGAAATTCGCCAATAACTTTTGGATCAGTTTCTTGCTCTTGGACAGCCATTATAAAAGCATTCATGTCATGCTCAATTTCTGTGTCAATTTCTTCAATGCGTTCCACTGTGAATTCTGGTTTAGCGCTTATTGCAAAAGCGATTTCTTCTGGAATTATTCCCAGTGATGCTTTTGCTTGTAATGCTACCCTTTCTATCAATAACCATCTTGTATATTTGGATTCATCTTTCCAAATATCTTCCATTTCCCCTCTTGTATATCTGTCTATCATCTTTCTATCAACCTCTTTTATTTTTCTAAATTTTAAAAAGAACATCGCTGATTTTTCAGCAACCCTCCTTTTATAAAAATACTATCAGCTATGTATTTTTTGTCAAATAAAATTATTGGCAAGTGTTTGGTATCAGGCAATCTTAATCTCGCTCAATATTAAATACCAAATACTAAACCTCTATTTGCCAAAACCAAAAAAATATGTTAGTTTAAACTTGTCTTACAATAAGGTTATGCTTTTAAAAGAAACAATAATTGGGAATGAAAGAGCGGGGGAAATTTTAGAAAAAGGTTTTAAGTCAGACAAGCTTTCTCATGCTTATTTGTTCACGGGACCAGAGCATCTTGGCAAAAAAACGCTTGCTTTGAATTTTTGCAGGTTGCTTTTGCAAGACGGCTCCACAGCCTTGCGGGACAATGGAGCCAACAATGATGATAATATAGAAAACAATTTAGACTTGACAATTATTTCTCCGGACGAGGATGAAAAACAAATCACGATTGAGAAAATAAGAGATCTAGAGAAAAAGATGGCGCTTTATCCGCATTCTGCTAAATATAAAATAACGATTATAGAACAGGCGGAAAAAATGAACAAATCAGCGGCAAACGCGCTTTTGAAAACTTTGGAAGAGCCGAGCAAAACCGCGATTTTGATATTGCTGGCTTCTGATTCTAAAAATATACTGGATACTATAAAATCAAGATGCCAGTTAATAAAATTTTTACCAGTCAGGAAAAGTTTGTTAGAAGATTTTCTAAAAAATAAAATTGAGAGCAAAGAAGAAATAGAAAAAATTATAGAAATGTCTGGCTATCGTCCAGGGAAAATAATTGAATTTGTGAACGACAAGAATAAATTCGCAGAGGCTAAAAATAATTTAAACAGAATTTGCGACGCTCTTAAAAATAATGAAAACGCAAAATTGGACGAAGCGGAAAATATCAGCAAGAAAGAACTTAATGAAATTATAAGCGATTTAAATTTACTGATTATTTATTTAAGAAGATTTTTAATTAAGGAATATAAAAATAGCGCTGGTGTTAGTAAAAGTAATTTATTGAAAATTAAAGAGAGAATAGAATTGGTTTGCAGAGCGAAGGAAAATCTTTTGACGAAAAATGTAAATACTAAATTAGCGGTGGAGAATTTATTTTTAAATTTATAATCAACACCCATGAAATCCCTAAAAAAAATATTAACACTTTCAATTTTATTGCTGATGACAGTGTCGTTTGGCGGCTGTTTAAATTTGTCAAAAAAAGATTCGGGATATGAAAAAAACGAACATCAGGGAATTTTCAAAACAACTGATGGCGGAAAAAATTGGGAGCACAGGGTTGAGATAGAAGAAAGTGAAAATTTTCTTGACAATGTAAAAATAGCCAGTATGGCGATGGACCCTAAAAATAATAGCGTTTTGTATTTAGGAACCAGAGGAAAAGGATTATATAAATCAGATAATGGCGCGGATTCGTGGAAAAAAGTTACAGATGAAAATAAAGTTTTGAGCGAGAATGCGATCATTTATGACATTGCCGTAGAAAATGGAAATTCTGATATTGTTTATATGGCAACATTAAATAACGATCGCGGAGAACTTCTAAAGTCTGAAGACGGCGGAGAGAGTTGGGTTTTGTCTTATCCATCTCCCGGAACAGGAAAACCTGTTAATGCCGTAAAGGTTGATCCGTTATTTAAGAATGTAGTTTATATTGGCACTGAACAGGGCGGATTTATAAAAAGCGAAAATAAGGGAAACACTTGGTTTGCTTTGAATTGGTTTGAATCGGGAGTTAAAGATTTCGTTATTGATTTTTGGAATAATAATGGTATTATAGTAAGAACTGCCAAGGGAATTTTCAAGAACAGGGAAGGAGGAAGCGGCGAGTGGGAAAGTTTGAACAAAATAATAAAAACAACTTCTGAAGTTAATGTTGATATTTCCAAAGTAAATTCTATGACGATAGATAATAAAAATCCTTTTGTTGTCTATCTTACTTATTTGAATCTAATTTTGGTAACGCGGGATGGGGGATATAATTGGGAAAAGTTAAATACAATTACTCCCTCCCTGACGCCGATAGGAACTATTCCGCAAGTTAAACAAATCGGAATGATTGACGATATAATTTATTACGGCGCGGGAAATGCTTTATATAAAAGCGAAAATAAAGGCATTACTTGGTCGGGTTATAATATTCCAATCAAGGGCGATGTTCGTTATACGGTAAGCGATTATAAAAATTCAGACATAATTTATGTCGGCGCTTTTTATGACCCGCCGCCAGAAAAGAAAAAGAAGAAAAATCCATTTTTGCCGTATTAATATATATTGTCATTGCGAGGAGCCCGATTGAGCGTAGCGAAGAGATGGCGACAAAGCAATCCCATAATTAAATTCATTGGACATAGTCACGGGATTGCTTTGTCGGCATTTCTCTCACTTCGTTCGTTCAGCCTTCTCGCAATGACAGATAAATAAATTTATAAATAAAAAATTTATGGAAAACATCACAACAAAACTAAAAGAAGATTTAGAAAAAAATGATGATTATTTTAGGGATGAAATTGTGAGCTTAAATGTAGGCAGGGCGACGCCTTCTATTTTGGAAGATATTATGGTGGACTATTACGGCACTCCGACTCCGCTAAAACAGGTCGCGACAATTAGCGCTCCTGATGCTAGAAATATTCTCATCCAGCCGTGGGATAAGGGACAATTAAAAGAAATTGAAAAGGCGATCAATACAGCGCAATTGGGGTTTAATCCAATGAATGATGGCGTGACAATCAGGATAACAATTCCCCAGCCGACAGAAGAAAGAAGAAAAGATTTAGTAAAGCATCTCCATAATCTTTTGGAAAAGGCAAAAGTCTCTTTGCGAAATATCAGAGAAGAAGCGATGAAAGAAATAAAGAAAATGGAGCAAGATAAAGAAATAGGCGAGGATGAAAGATTTACGAAACAGGAAGAAATTCAAAAGATTGTTGATGAATATGGCGGCAAATTAGAAAAAGAGACAGAAAAAAAAGAAGAAGAAATAATGACAGTGTAATTGTTACACTGTTAAAATGTTAATATGTTAAAATGTTAAAATGATTATAACAACAATAATCCTCTTCCTCCTAATCCTTGGTGTGATAGTCTTTGTTCACGAACTTGGTCATTTTATGATGGCGAAATTTTATAATGTGAAAGTGGAGGAATTTGCCTTGGGTTTTCCGCCGAAGATTTTTGGAATTAAAAAAGGGGAAACGGAATATAGATTAAACTGGGTGCCGTTGGGCGGGTATTGCAAAATTGTAGGCGAAGATGGCGAGAATAAAAATGATCCAAGAAGCTTTGGATCAAAAACTATTTTCCAAAGATTTCAAATAATTTCCGCGGGCGTTTTGATGAATTTTTTCTTAGCCTTCGTAATTTTCAGTTTTATTTTTATGATCGGATTTCCGCAAGATATTACGGGAAAGGATTTGTCTATTATCAGGGCAGGCGATAATTCTGGTCAAGCGAGTATTGTTATTGATGAAGAAAATGCGAAGAGCGTTAAAGATATTAAAGTTCAGGTTTCAGAAATAGTAAAAGACAGTCCGGCGGATCAGGCGGAAATAAAAATTGGCGATACGATTATTAAAGCGAATGAGACAAAAATAAATAGCATTGAAGATTTGCAAAATTACACTCAAGAAAACCTCGGCGAACCGATAATGTTAAATATTACGCGCGGAGGTGAAAGTTTTACGAAAGAAATAATTCCGCGGGAAAATTATCCAGAAGATGAAGGAGCGATGGGAGTATCTCTCGCGCAGACTGCTGTTGTTTCTTATTCTTTTTTGGAAGCGATAAAACAGGGATTTGAATACACGGTTCATCTGACGATATTTATAATTATGGCGTTCGCCAGTATTATTTGGGGACTTGTCACAACTGGAAAAACAGTCGCGGAGGTTTCTGGTCCAGTTGGAATTGCCGTCATGACTCAACAAGCGGCAGCAATGGGGTTCTTAACGGTTTTAAATTTTACCGCTCTGATTAGCGTTAATTTAGCGATTATCAACGCCCTTCCTCTGCCAGCCCTTGATGGCGGAAGAATGGTATTTCTTCTTGTTGAAAAAATAAAAGGCTCGCCGTTAAATCAAGCCTGGGAAGCGAAGGCGAATAATGTTGGTTTTATGTTATTAATGGGACTGATGGTTTTAGTAACTTTCAAAGATGTCGCAAAGTTTGATCTGGTCGGGAAAGTGATGGAGTTGTTCGGGTAAAAGCATTTTAACATTTAAAACAAAAAATATGGAGGAAAAAAATAACAAAATGACACTAGATAAGTTAGCGGAGATGACGCAAATGGGATTTGTGGCATTGGAGGATAAAATAGAAAACGAGATTAGTGAGTTAAGAGACGAGTTTAAAAATGATTTGAGAAACGAAATTGGTGGATTAAGAAGCGAATTGAAAAACGAGATAAGTGAAAAATTCGACTTAGTTTTAACTGGACAGAATCAAATTTTGAAAAGATCGGTAGATTTGGAAACTGACAATGTAATGAGCGCAGCTGTGCATCGTCGGCAAGATGATAAATTAGAAGATCATGAAGAGAGGATTATTGTTGTGGAGGAAAAGGTTTTGGTTTAAGAAATCTACTTATTTTTAATATGCAAAAACTAACAATTCCAAAAACGGAAGAAGATGCGATTAGAAGTTTTAGCGGACAGATGTATCGTGAATTAGGAGGCAATATTGTTTCTATTTCACTTTTCGGATCTAAAGCAAGGGGGGATTATAGAGAAGATTCTGATACGGATATTTTGGTTGTGCTTAAAAATCCCATTGAAGATCAAATAAATTATATTTATGGAGTGGTAATGGATTTAGTTGATAAGTATAAAATTTATTTGTCCGTAAAAATATTTTCTGAAGAAGAATTTGAACATTATAAAGATATTCAGACGATGTTTATTGGCAATGTTTTAAGGGACGAAATAAAAATATAAAAATTATGATTTATAATATTAAAGAAGTTAAAGAGTATTTAAAAAACTCTGAAGAAAGAATTGAGTCAGCGGAGATTTTAATGAATGCTGGAAAATATAATGATGCAATATCACGAGTTTATTACGCGTTTTTTGATGCGGCAACAGCAGCTTTGTTGTCTAAAAATTTGACGACAAAAACTCATCAAGGATTGATTATTATTTTTGCGGAAAATTTTATTAAAAATGGCAAGATTACTTCTAGCGCTGGCAAATGGTTATCGCGCGCCAAGGAAGCAAGAGAAGAGGCTGATTATGAAATTCATAAAAAGTTTGATAAAGAAACGATAAAAAAAGGCATTGAAGCGGCGAAAGAATTTGTTAAAGAAATCAGAGGAATAGTTTTATGAATTTTTTTAGGGCTAGTCTAGAACCGATTGGTTTTTCTAAAAAGATATTTCGGGAGGGGAGTAGTTTGATTAAAGAAATTAAAGAAACAGGAGTGGAGATTTTGTGAATAAAAAAAACTGATTTGTAAAACCAGTTCTTCCATAAAATTTTAATTCTAAACTCTAGATAGCTTTTTCTGTTGGCATTGTGAATTGAAAGCATTCTTTTCCCGATTCTCCACTGACATTTATTCCTATCCCTTTTTGTTCAAAAAGTTTTTTCATTGATTCGAGATAGTCTTCGGTAATTTCTTCCATAGCAGCGACATTTCTAATATCATCAATAGTGACCTCAAAAGCGTTTTCGTTTGGATTCTCTTGAAACTTTTTTATTATAAACCTCTCAACTGCATCCAAAAAATCGCTTTTCTCCGTTTGATCTACTTCCTCTAAGGAAGGTAAATCGATTTTTATTTCCATACTCATATTTGTGTTGTTATTTTATTATATTTCCAACTCACTGGCAGTATAACACGATAAATCAAAAAATCAAGACCATATTTATGCGACAATCACAACTTTTCGGCAAGACAATTAAAGAAGTTCTTAAAGATGAGACAAGTATTAATGCTCAGCTTTTGTTGCGGGGCGGGTTTGTGGATAAATTGATGGCGGGGGTTTATACTTATTTGCCATTGGGACTAAGAGTGTTAAATAAAATTGAAAATATAATCAGGGAAGAAATAAACGAGATTGGCGGACAGGAGATTTTGATGCCGGCGTTGCAGAATAAAAAGGATTGGAAAATTACAGGAAGATGGGAAATAGATGTGATGATGAAAGTGAAAACTTTTTTTGGGAAAGAGTATGGATTGGGCTGGACACATGAAGAAGTTGTGACGCCTTTGGCTAAAAAATATATTAAGTCGTATAAAGATTTTCCGTTTTCTGTTTATCAAATTCAGACAAAGTTTAGGAGCGAGAAAAGAGCGAAGTCGGGAATTTTAAGAGGACGGGAATTTTCAATGAAAGATTTATATTCATTTCATACGAACGAAGAAGATTTAGATAAATATTATGATTTAGCGAAAGAAGCGTATTTTAAAATTTTTGAGAGAGTAAACATAAAAAATAAAACTTATTTAACTTACGCCTCAGGAGGAGATTTTAGCAAATACTCTCACGAGTTTCAAACTTTATCTTCCGCTGGCGAAGATACAATCTATATTTGCGAAAAGTGTAACATCGCAATCAACAAAGAAATTGTAGAAAATAATCAGCCAGAATGTCCGCAGTGTCAAAATAAAAATTTAAAAGAAGAGAAAGCAATTGAAACAGGGAATATATTTAAACTAAAAACGAAATTTACCGAAGCTTTTGATTTTAAATTTTTAGACGAAAATGGCAAAGAGCAATTAGCTTTAATGGGCTGTTATGGAATGGGACCAAGTCGTTTAATGGGGACAGTCGTAGAATTATTTAACGATCAAAACGGTATCATTTGGCCAAAGTCAATCGCGCCATATCAAGTTCATTTAGTTCATTTAGGAAATAAAGAAGAAGCTATTAAGGAAGCTGAGAAGATTTATAATGCTTTACAAAAAGAAAAGATTGAAGTATTATACGATGACCGCAAGGAGTCAGCAGGAGTGAAATTTAAAGATTCGGATTTGATTGGAGTGCCGTTGAGAATTGTAGTGAGTGAGAAGACAGTTAGTAAAAATAGTGTTGAGATTAAGAGAAGAAATGAGGAGGGATTTGAGATTGTTGGGATTGATAAAATAGTAGGAATTATAAACTGTCATTGCGAGGAGACTGAGAGAGCGTAGCGAACGAAATGGCGACGAAGCAATCCCGTGATTAAATTCATTGGACATAGTTACGGGATTGCTTCGTCATTCCGTTTCGCTATCGCTCCACTCCATTTCTCGCAATGACAGTAATAAATCATATATGTTAAACAAACTTTTCGGCTATCTTAGTCATGACATTGGAATAGACCTTGGAACGGCAAACACGCTTGTTTATGTAAAGGGCAAGGGGATTATTATTAATGAGCCTTCCGTTGTGGCGATCAATAAAAAAACTGGTCGTGTTTTGGCGATTGGGAAAGAAGCGAAAAAAATGGTTGGAAAAACGCCGGGACATATTGTTGCCACGCGTCCTTTAGTTGATGGAGTTATTTCTGATTTTGAAGTGACGGAACAGATGCTCAAATATTTTATAGAAAAAGTTCATAAAGAATCGTTTGCTTTTTTACCTCGTCCGAGAGTTGTCGTTGGCGTTCCTTCAAGTGTAACCGAAGTTGAGAAAAAAGCGGTTGTTGACGCCACGATGAGCGCTGGTGCTAGAGAAGCGTATTTGATTGAAGAGCCAATGGCGGCAGCAATTGGAGTGCGTTTGCCCGTGCAGGAAGCGGCCGGAAATATGATTGTTGATATCGGCGGAGGAACGACGGAAATCGCCGTGATATCTCTGGGTGGAATTGTAGCAAGCAGAAGCTTAAGAACCGCGGGAGATGAACTTAATGAAAATATCGTCCAATTTTCCAGAGATAATTTTAACTTATTGCTTGGAGAAAAAACTGCCGAAGATATAAAAATAGCAATTGGATCGGCTTATCCCTTGGAAGAAAAAGTTGAAACGGTAATGCGCGGACGCGATTTGGTAACTGGGCTTCCGAAAGAAGTTGTGATAAATGATGATCAGGCGAGAAGCGCTCTATCAAGATCTATCAAAATTTTAATTGACAACATAAAAGCCACGATAGAAGAAACTCCGCCAGAACTTGTCGCTGATATAATGAGCAGAGGAATAATTTTAGTTGGAGGCGGGGCATTATTACGCGGACTTGACAAATTAGTCAACGAACAGACAAAAATGCCCGTAAAAGTGGCTGATGATCCGCTAACCGCCGTTGCGCGCGGAGCGGGTATCGTTTTGGAAGATATTGAAAGATTAAGAGAAGTGCTCGTTTCTATGGAGGACGAAAAAGCGCCATGGTAATGTTTATATGTTTTTATGTCCAAAGACCTTAATTCAAAAATAATATCGTTTATATTTCTATTGGCAATTTCCGCGCTGCTGATTTTTTTTAATAGCGCTGGTTATTTGAAGGGCGCAAAAAATTTTGTAGTTTATACAATTAATCCCGCGCAAAAAATATTTCAAATACCGTCTAATAAAATAAACGATATTTTTTATACTGTCAGAAATATAAATAAATTTAAAGAAAAAAATCTTGATTTGCAAGAAAGAAATCTCAATCTAATTTACGAAAATTCACTTCTTAAAGAAACGCAGAGAGAGAATGAAATTTTAAGAGAACAATTAAAGTTTTCTAACGAGATTTGTTTAAACGAAGAATGTATTGACTGGAAAATAGGAGAAGTCATCGGCAGAAATTCAGATAATTATGGAGAGTATTTGATTATTAATCTCGGAAGAAGGCAGGGAATTAAAGAAAATTTAGCCGTAACCATTTCAGGAGGAACGCTGATTGGAAAAGTTACGGAGGTGTTTGATAATTCATCGCGAGTGATGCTAATTACAAATCCCGAAAGTGTTGTTAATTCTATTACAAAAACAACTCACGCTAATGGCGTAATAAAGGGCAGTTATGCGACAGGTGTTAAATTGGAAATGATAAATCAAAATGAGCGGATTTTTGAAAACGATCTAGTTATTACTTCTGGGCTTGAGAAAGAAATTCCGAAAGGTTTAATTATTGGAAAAATTTATAAAATAGAAGAATCGGCAAACGAAATTTTTAAACAAGCAAAGATAGATCTTTTCGCGGATTTTGGTTATCTTGAGAAAGTGTTTGTTGC
>DAOWDU010000028.1 GCA_030638825.1 bacterium
GGCAGGACAGCGGCTTGCGCAGAGATGGTTATGAGAAAAATTGTTTTAATATTTAAAGCGTTTGAATATTTTTTTAAAAGATCATCTAATTTAGGAAAAATATAAATAATACCCAAAGCCGCGGCAAAGGAAAGCTGGAAGCCAGTATCATAACGTAATAAATTTGGATTATATAAAAGCATTAGAATTCCAGCAAAAATAACCGCATTGCCAGCGTTGGTTAATCTTCCAACTTTTACCGCGAATAATACCAATCCGCCCATTACTGCCGCGCGCGTTGCCGAGGGAGGAAAACCAACCAGGGCGACAAAAAATATTATTCCCAAAATAGAAAAATAAAAAGCGTAATTTCTATTTAAGCCAAGAGCAAGTAAAATATACATCAAAGAAACGGCTACGATTGTCATATGCAACCCTGAAATTGCGATAATGTGCCTTGTGCCAGTTTTGTTAAACGCTTCCAAAATTTCATCGCTTATATCAGATTTCACCGCCAGCGTCATCGCGCTCACAATTCCAGCTTGTGGCTGGGGAAATATTTTTTTAACTAAATCATTCGCGTATTTTCTGTAACCAGTAATTCCATTGTAAATCCCTTTCTCATTTTTTTCTTTTAATTCTACTTCGGGATAATACGAAATATAATAAATATTTTTTGCTAGCAAATAATTTCTATATTCAAATCCCTCAAAGTCTTCGGGAATTTTTATTTTTCCCTGCAAGTAAATTATATCACCCAAATCATATTCCAGATATCTTTCTGTGTAAACAATGATTTTACCGTTAATTTCAATATTATTTTTATTCTTTGTACTTTCTG
Organism: bacterium; assembly: GCA_030638825.1. Lineage (GTDB taxonomy): Bacteria > Patescibacteriota > Minisyncoccia > JAHIHE01 > JAGLIN01 > JAGLIN01. Next base: position 821 of record DAOWDU010000028.1, read on the forward strand.
CGTCCTTAATTATTATCTTCTGCTTGCCATTTTTCATTTCCGGCATTTCAGAAATCCTGCCGTTTATTGAAACACTTTCATTATCTAATTTATTAATCTCTAAAATATCCGCTTCATTTAATTTTTCACTTTCAATTCTTATAAAACCCAACAGTAAAAATACAAATAATAAAAATATTATTTTTATTCTCTTATTTTTTCCAGATAAAAAAACAAGCGAGATAAAAAATCCCGCTAACAAAAATAAAATCCAAATTTGAATTGAAAAATAAGAACCAAGAAAAATTCCGAAAATAAAAAAGAGACAGGAAAATAAAAAGGTTTTGGATCTTGTCATAATTTCTACATCAAAACTTCAATTATTTTTTCTTTACTTTTTTCACCTTTGATTATTTCAATTTTGCTTTTACCAACTCCCAATTTTTCAGCCAATAATTTTATCAATTCCTTATTCGCTTTTCCCTGAATTGGAATAGCGGTAAGATAAATCTTTAATTCTGGTAACTTCTTAACGCTATTATTTTTAAATTCAAGGCTTAAACAATTTAATTCATCCAACCCTAAAATTTCATTTCTTGAAGCTCTTGTAATGACTTTGCATTTTAGTTTCATATAAGTGGAATTACAACAGAATATAATTAATCCAACACCACCACATTCCCGCAATGCTTTTTAATTTTATCAGCAATAATTTCAAGATCTTCTTTTGAATACGGTTTTACTTTTCCAAATTCCTCATCAAGCGTTGTTTCCGGCTTAAAATCCTGGACCGAATAGCGATATAATTTTGAAAATGTTTCAGGATTTATTTTATTTATCCATTTTATCATCTCGTCAAAATCGTCAATTCCCACAATTCCTGGCGCAACCGTTGTTCGCAATTCCATTTCAGCATTACTTTTTGTTATCAAATCTATACTTGCGCCAATATTTTCCGCGACATTATCTTTTCTCGTTAAAACTTCATACTTCTTCGGAGATGTTTTTAAATCCACCGCCCAATAATCAACCAACTTTTTCTCAGACAAATCTTTTATAATTCTCAAATGAGAAGCATTGGTATCAATTTTTACTAAAAATCCCAGCTCCTTAATTCTTTTTACAAATTCAACTAATCCTGGCTGCAATGTCGGTTCTCCGCCTGTTATACAAACACCATCCAAATCATTTTTTCTGGAACCTAAGAATTTAAGAACTTCTTCTGTTTCTATTTTATTTCCATAATTAATTTTTTTTGGATCTACTATTTCCGGATTATGGCAATACGGACAGCGAAAATTGCATCCCATCGTAAAAACAACCGCGGCAATTTTTCCCGGATAATCAAGAAGTGTAAATTTTTGAAATCCGCCGATAAACATAAGGAGTTATAAAGTAAAAAGTTTATAAAGTTAAAAAATCATAAAATTACTTAGACTGCCGCCGTGATAATATCTGGATATTTCGCAACGTCTTTTTTTGCCAATCTATAAGAAGTCCCTTCGCCAGGAGTTGCTTCAAGGTTATAGAGACCGCCTGTTTCTTCCTGATATTTTACAATCCTGTCACGCATAAATTCTAAAACTTCCTGGGCAAATTTATTTCCTTTCTTTGTTGTTATGTCTGTTTTGCCTCCAAAGAAATTCAGTAAAGCCTCATTCATTCCTATAATCCCTATAGTTGAAAAATGATTACCCCAATATTCTCCTCTTTGAATCTTCATATTGGCAAGAAAATGTTTTGAATACGGATATAACCCTTTTTCCGTAAAATTCTCAAGAGTCTTTCTTTTGATTTCCAAACTTTCTTTCGCAAGATCCATCGCTTTTCCTAAACTGTCATAGAAATTTTTCTTGTTTTTAGCTAAATATCCAATTCTCGGCAAATTAATTGTCACAACTCCAATAGAACCAGTAAGCGGATAGGCTCCAAATAATCCTCCTCCGCGCTTATAAAGCTCTCTATTATCAAGACGCAATCTACAACACATTGATCTGGCGTCTTCAGGCTTCATATCGCTATTGATATAATTCGCAAAATATGGAATACCATATTTTGCAGTCATTTCCCAAATCGGCTCAAGGTTCGGATCATCCCAATTAAAATCTTTGGTGATATTATATGTTGGAATAGGAAAAGTAAAAACTCTGCCAGAAGCGTCCCCTTCCAGCATAATCTCAGCAAAAGCTTTGTTTAAAAGGCTTACCTCGTTTGTAAAATCTTTATATTGTTCTTTTTGGGGAACTCCGCCAATTATAACGGCTTCGTCAGCAAGAGTTGAAGGAATCGTCAAATCCATCGTGATATTTGTAAATGGCGTTTGAAATCCTACTCGCGTCGGCACATTCATATTAAACACAAATTCCTGAATAGCTTGTTTTATATCTCGATAGGTAAGCTGATCGTATTTAATAAAAGGCGCGAGAAGCGTGTCAAAATTTGAAAAAGCCTGAGCGCCAGCAGCTTCTCCTTGAAGGGTATAGAAAAAATTCACAATTTGCCCCAACGCGGATCTAAAATGTTTTGGAGCCTTGCTTTCGCTTTTCCCGCTTACGCCTCCAAACCCATGAGAAATTAAATCTTTTAAATCCCACCCACAGCAATAAACCGCAAGAAGCCCGAGATCGTGAATATGGAAGTCGCCTTTATTATATGCTTCTCTTATTTCTGGCGGATAAATTTTTTCAATCCAATACTTTGAAGTTATAACATTGGCTATATAATTATTCAGACCTTGCAAAGAATAAGACATATTGCTATTTTCTTTGACCTGCCAATCAATTTCTTTTAAATAGTCGTCAACAAGGTCCACTGATTTTTTCAAGACATCTTGGCTTTCTCGGAGGAGCCTGTGCTGTTCGCGATATATTATATAAGATTTTGCCGTATCAATATAATTTTCCCTAATCAAAAAATTTTCAACGATATCTTGCACTTCTTCAACGGTAGGAATTTCAACTTTCATCTTCCCGCCGCCATTTCTAACAGTAAATCTCTTGTTTATTTCACAATCTACTTTCTTCGCCAATTCCTGCGCGTTGCGCTTATTTCCCTCGCCGGTAGCGGTCAACGCTTTATGAATTGCCCTTACAACTTTTCCCTTTTCAAACTTAACAACCCTGCCATCCCTCTTTCTTATTTGTTTCACTTTTATTTTTTGATTCATTATGGTTTTACAGTTAGTAGATTATTTTAATTAGATACTGGTTTTTCTAAAGATTCTATTCTGATTACATCCAATCTTTTTGACAACTGCTTGATTGCGTAACCGTTAATTTTCGCTCCGCAAAATTGAGCAGTATGAGCGATATTTCCATTGGGTAAACGACTAAAAGTTAGTTCATAATTATTTTCAATTTCCATCAATTTTTCATCCGAGAGTTCGTTAGAAAATTCTATATCCACTCTATATTGCTCCTGTAATCCTTTCTCGGTCATCAAAAAAGCAAGATAAGAACCAACTTTCGATATATTACTTTTCTCGCAAACCTCCTGACATTCTTCTAAAGTTTTAAAAGGTGTTTCAAATGAACAACCGCCATAAACACTTACTTCTTTACATTTATTTAAAGTTAAATCAAATTCATAACCATTAATAATCTTTGACATATGACAAGGGGAATCAAATGTCACTTTCTCGCTACACCTCGAATCAAACGCTGATTTTTCTTTGATCGTGAATTCGTTGGAATAGATTGTTTCCCATCCTTCGGGAACTTTGGGATATATTGATGCTTGTTCATATAACGGTTTATAATTTTCAGGTACACAATTATATTCCTCACCTTTGTATTTAATTGTATAGCCGTTTCCACCACAAGACACATAATTTATGTCTATTGTTGCTCCGCCAACAATCCAAACATTTTTCGCGACGCAAGAACAACCGCAAGCATCACACGTAGCACACCCTTTATTGTTGCTCTTAATCCAATCTCCACTTAATAATAATTTTTCTAACTCCTCGGGGATATCTTCACCCTCACATATTATTTTACCGATTTCCTTTGTTTCTATCAGCTCCTGTTCTTGATAATGAAAAGCGATTCTGTATTTTTCTAACCCCGTTCTAGAAGTTATCCAATTAAAACTATATTCTGAATTTGATTTTAATTTATCCTCGCCTTCCCATTTGCAAGATCTTGACGACGCGTTTACCCATTCTTTATGTTTATTAGAAAAACCTTGCAGACCGCATCCTATGCCTTTAAAGTGTTTTATTTGATTATCTAAATTATTTTTCACCGTTATATTCACCGTCTCCCCTCGTTCATATTCCATTTTATCTGTCGTAATGCTCATCTCTTCAATTGTCTCTTCTTTAACCTTCTCACATTTCCCATTTTCACATTTGCAGGTAGTATATTTATCGGGAGTCAAACAAAAACCAATACGCTTTTTATTTTGATTTATCGCATCAGCATCATCCTTGCTAATATTAAGACATTTATAATCCTCTTCTGGAGAATTACAAGAAATATATGAACCAGTAAAAACAAGATTACAATCAGAGTCAATTTTACATTGAGTTTCAATAACAGGATTGACAATTGGCAAATCTACTTTGGGAATTTTGACCAAATAACTTATCGCTCCAAATAAAGTCCCCAGCATTATAACTAAAGTAACAACCAAAACCATTTTCGGCATTGAGGCTAAATTAAATAATGTTTGTTTTTTCATTTTTTTGTTTTTATTTTATAAAAGATCTAAATGCCATTTACATATTTTATTTTCTAATTTCCACTTACCCATTCTGGCTCATCCGGCGGATTTGATTTTAATAAATTTTGCCATCCCTTTTTCTAATTTGTTTCACTTTTATTTTTTGATTCATTGGGTTTTACGGTTAGTAGATTATTTTTAATTAGATAATTTTTTATATATTTTTACTTCTTATTTTTCTATAAATTTGAAAGTAGAAAGAAAAATTTATTTTGTTTGGCATAGTAGGCAAAATTATATCAATTATCATTAACAATACCATTTAACAGTAATACATTTATTATTTTTCAAATTTTACATTCTTTATAAAATTTTCAAATCCCTTTTCAAATTCCGCACCTCCTTTAGCCTGTTTCCAAATCACTAAAGTCTTTAGGCTGTATGGTAATTTTATATAATATTTTTTTCCACCAGTACCGCCCTTGCTAACTTTGCCATTTTCATCCAGGGGAAAAGTATTAACTTGTGATTCAATGCCACCCACTATTTCATTGCTCCATGTTGTATTGGTGTTGTAATTATTATTTTTGTTTTCTTTAATTAATTCATCAATTATATCTTGAGAGGCAAAATAAAAATTAACTTGTTCCCAATTTAAATCGCCATGAGTTATATCGTCTGTTCCTATGGCGCCCGTAGGCATTCCAGATAATTCTGACCGGCCAAACATTTCAGGAATCCTTAGAACACTCCAATTTTCTGGAACTTCAGATTCTAAGCTGTGAAGTATGAATTTTTTATATCCAATATTTTTTGTAATTTCATCCCTGATATTATCCATTTTATCTGTCGTAATAACCACTTCTTCAGCCAACTCCTCTTTAACCTTCTCGCATTTCCCATTTGCGCATTCGCAGACATGTTGAGGCCCCCCAAAACACTCAGCACATTGTACATGCATACCCTGTTTTTTTCGTTCGTTTTTTATTTCCGCAACTTTTTCTAGTGAAAAACATTTATATTCCCTTAACGAAGTATCACAGGAGCATATATCAGAACCAGTGTTAATAAGTTCACAATCAGAACTAGCTTCACATTGAGTTTCTATTTTGGGCATCTTTAATAAATAACTCGTTGCTCCAAATAAAGTCCCCAGCATTATAACTAAAGCAATAATTAAAATCATTTTCGGCATTGAAGTTAAATCAAATAATGTTTGTTTTTTCATGTTTTTGTTTTTAATTTTTTACAATTCCAAACTAAAATTAACTAATTCTTTTTTTATAATCTTATCGCTAACTTTAAAACCTTTTAAATATTTAACTTCCTCCGAATAACTGATATCCTTAAAATACGCAAGCTGTTCACGGCATATTTTTTCATTAAATTCATTCTTGAATATCTTTTTCGCGTGTTTAATAATTTCTGGAACAGAGTGAAAATCTTTAATAACAAAATACAGATCAACATAATCTTTCCATTTAGCTCGTCTTCCAAGCGCAAATAATTTCATCGCGGCAAGAGTTAGCAAAGAAGGTATTTTTAAAGTTTGGTCAAAATCAATCTTGTAATTAATTTTAAATGGATACCGGAAAAAAGTGAATAGAACTCCATTAATTATAAAAGTAAACTGTTCCGCTTCATCTCTGATAACTTTATTTATTGTCCTGTTTCTCAAAATTCTTTTTTTAATATTGGCATTCTTAAATTCTTCAAAAGAAAACATATCAAAATCAATTGACTCTCTGTGTCCAATGTGCAAAGCAATTGCCGTCCCGCCAACTAAACCAAAGTCTTTATAAAACTTTTTTACTATGGGTAATAATTTTACTTGCTCTTTCGTTAATATTTCTGGATGTAATATCGCCATATTTATTTAGGCTCTTAATTTCGCGTATTTATTGAAATATAGATTAAAGTAATTTTTTGTTTTTCGATGATAATTACAACGCTTTTCATTAGATTTTTTCATAAAAATTCTTGCCACCTTTTTAATACCTAAAATTTTAATCATTTCCTGAACATCGTCCCAATCGCCATAATTCAAAACCGCCTCAACAATCGCTTCATTGTCAAGTTTCGCAGGATCCTTCACATACCAAACAAGATATTTCCTTTTTTTAATAAATTGCTGAATAGCAGTCATAATATTATAATTATCTCAAATAAAAAACTGCCTTTTGACAATTTTAATTTATGTCATCTCAAAACAAACGGAGCGATTGAGAAATCTAAAAGTTACAGATTTTTCACTATTCTTCATCCTTATTCATCTTCTTCCGAATAAACGCCGGGATATCATATTCGTCATCGCATTTAATAGGACTAACATTTGGCGAAAATGCTTCGTTGCTTTTATTATTAAACTCGTCATTTTTGTTTTCCTCTTCTAATTTATTTTCTTCTCTAAAATTAGATTCTACCTCTCTCTCTACTTCTCTTTCAGTTTTTTCTAATCCTTTTTTTATAATATCCTCTTTCAAATAAGACTGATCGCCAAAACCAGTTGCGATTACGGTTACTTTTACTTCACCCTTTTTTAAATCTTCATTGGTAAGCGCTCCGAAGATAACTTTAGCATCAGGATCAATTGATTCCGTGATTACATTCGCCGCTTCGTTTATTTCCAACATTGTTAAATCCGCTCCGCCACTGACATTAAATAAAACTCCTTTTGCACCATCAATAGAAAGCTCTAAAAGCGGACTGTTAATCGCTTGTTTTGCCGCTTCAACAGCTCTGTTTTCGCCAGACGCTTTTCCAATTCCCATCAGCGATGGACCAGTATTTTCCATAATCGCTTTCACATCCGCAAAATCTACATTTACTATTCCAGGCGTAGTTATTAAATCCGAAATTCCTTGAACTCCTTGCAATAAAATATCATCAGCGATTTTGAACGAATCTAAGAGTAATATTTTTTTATCTATTGCGCTAAGAATTTTATCATTGGGAATAGTTATAATTGTATCAACCTGATTTTTCAAATTTTCCAATCCTTCCTCGGCTATTCTTTTTCTCTGCAATCCTTCAAAAGCAAATGGCTTCGTAACAACCGCAACGGTAAGCGCTCCCGCTTCTCTGGCGGCCTCGGCAATAATCGGCGCCGCGCCAGTTCCCGTGCCACCGCCTAACCCGCAGGTTACAAAAACCATATCGGAACTTTTTAAAGCGTCCTGCAATTCATCTTTATTTTCCTCCGCCGCCTGCCGACCAACATCAGGATTCATTCCCGCTCCTAATCCTCTCGTTAAATTTTTTCCAATGTGAATTTTTTCAGTTACTTTGCAATGATGAAGATCCTGCGCATCGGTATTAATTGCGATAAAATCAATGCCCTTCAAATTGGCTTCCAACATTCTGCTAATCGCATTATTACCAGCGCCACCCACACCAACAACTTTTATCCGCGCATAAGTTTCAAACTCTGGTTTTATTTCTTTCATATATTTTAAAATAAATTGTTATATTGTTAAATGGCTATATTGTTATAATAGCTTTTTTGGAGAAATTAGGCAAATTTTGGAATCAGGAATTAAGAGTTAAGAATATTTATTCACTCGGATTATTAACTCTTCCCATAAATAAAATATTCCCCGTTTCTTTTTGTTGAATTATAAAGATAAACGGATGATCTGCGCGAAAGATTGGAATTGCAGGTTTTTCTATATCTCCAGCAGACCCCCACCCCACAACAACAGCGGTTGCCGCCGCAGCTTCAGTGCCCTCTTCATTTACTTCTACAAATGCTTGATGAATTACATCTGTAATATAGAGATCTCTTGTTCCATCCATTCCTGAAAAATCAGCAACGCCAAATACGAACGCATCAGACATTCCCATCTCTTTTAAAATATCAGCCATAAAATATTTTGTTTCAAATTTAAATTTGGGAATATAAATGTCAACTCTTTGTTTTTCAAGAGCGTTTTTCCATTCAGACAATTTTTTTGTATTAATTGATTTTTCTAATTTTTTAAAATTATCTTCTTCTGGAAGAATGAGTAGCATTGACAAATTTCCACCGTCATACGGCAACTCAAGAATTTGAACTTTATCCGTTTTGGCATAATTAAATTCTGCGTCATCGCCAGTTAGTTTCATTGTCGGGACTTTTATAGTTTGCCCTGAATCTGTTTTAAAATTCTCATCCCTAGTATCCTTTTTATCAAATTGCAAAACCCAAGTTCCTTTAAAATATATTGCGTTAGTGAGAACCAATCTTGTTAAAGGATTAACAGCTCCTCTTGGAATTAAGTTTTTGATTTTATTATTCGTTTGATTTTCAATCCAATTATTTATTGTTAGGCGTGATTTTTCTGTTTCTTTAATAAAGTTAAGATTGGTCGTTTTACCGCCATAATATTTTTCAACATTATTTATATATTCTTCTAAAAACTGATAATCTTTTTGCGCCCACAAAGCATTTGCGGTAGATAACTTATAATCTTCACTGCTTTTATTTATTTGCTTATATATTTTTTCAGATTCCAATCTTCTTTTTTCGTCATCTTTTGGAATACGCAACACTACTTGCATTTCTTCAGCCGTTTTTCCTTTTGCTCCTTCATAAGTCATTGTCAGGGCTGTGGAAATGCTATAAGGAGAAAAGAAGATATTACCCTTTTCTGATTTATATTCAGAATAAAGATCAAAAGCAAATTGGTTATTAGCGCCAGCGACTGTGTCAAATTCTTGAGGAATTGGCTGAGTATCATCTACTAAAGATGTTAAAAATTCCATCGGATTGCTAAAATCAATATTCTTAAACCGCAAGACACCTATAACAATTGCAAGTATTATTGTTATAATTATAACTATTAAAAATTTTTTGCTCATATGAGTTTGTTAATTAATTTAAAAAACTATTTGCTCCATCTATAAAAATACAAGTCTTTTCCTTAATAAATTTTGACAACATTATTTTATTTTATCTTAATGTGAGAACTAATTTTTAACCGTGTCGAATTCGATACGGTTAAAATTTGGATTATTGATTACTTCCCACATACCAAGAAGTTCAACTGTAAAACAAGTTTTCATCCAATTTTAAATAACAAATCTCGGATCATCAGAATTTTTATACTTCGCAATATTTGTCAACGAAATAAAATCCTCCTTTCTTTGAGAGAAAAAATTTATATTTATATTTTTAACAACAAGCTCCTTGCTCATAATTTTTTTATTTTAATTCTTCATGCAGGAACTGGTTTTTTAAAATCAACTTTACTTTTTAAATCTATCAATCAAATATCCAATTCCTGCTCCGATCAAAGCGCCTGTTATGGGAATCAAACACACTACCAAACTTCCCGAAAGATCTACAATATCTTCAGTATAATAACCTACTAATATTGGTATTGATGCTGGTAAAGTTAAAATAAGAAAAATAACTGGAGGATTTGCGCCACTAGTTGGTCCGCCCGAAAGCATCATCCAAAAATAAAAACTTACTATTCCCCAAATTATTCCACAGACTAAACCGATTTTCCATTTACTCATTTTGTTTTTATTATTGTTTTACAAACCGTCTTAATTCCTAATTCTGCCCTACGGTAAAAAAGTCTTAAAAATCTTCCTTATCTTCTGTCCCACTCCACCCAAAGACGGCAGCTTAAATCTTCCCCCGCCAGAAGAAAACGCTCCGTTTTCGTCGGATTCCCACATAATTAGACCGACCGCGGTGGCAAA
>DAOWDU010000037.1 GCA_030638825.1 bacterium
ATCCATGGAGAAAACCTTTCTTATTCAGCAAAACAATAGATCTGAAACAACAAATAGAATATGCAAGATAATTAATTTCAATCAAGTAGGACATTTCTACTTTGGAGGAAGTAGGACATTTCTATATTGGTTTGACACTGTGATGCGGTTTCTGGATGTGATGTCTATATGGTGGTGGGCAATAGGATGGTTTCTCTGTATCGTTGTATCGTTTTTTGGTGCAGGGAAAAATAAATGAGGAGGAAAAATTAGATGTGTTTAAAAGAAGTAGGAGAAAGACTTATCAAAGCAGGAATTGATGTCGGGTATAATACATTTTTGGTATTTAGAAGAAACCAGAGACGCAAGAGAGGATATCAGAGACATAAATTTTGATATTACCTCTATGGGAAATCATCCCTGTGACTGATGAGTAAAAAAAGAAGGAAGAGGGTCATTAGGAATACGAATAAAAAATATTCTAATTATTATTCTACTTATTATCCTCTTTCTTCCTCAAAATCTTTTTTACAAAAATAAAGGACACTGAGTAGGTGTTTTTTTGTTTGGGAGGAAATTTTAGATTCCGAATCCTTTGAGGATTCGGAATCTAAAATTTTCTTGCCAAATTTATAAAAATAGAGCATACTTAAAGCAATAAAGATTTCAAAGATTCCGAATCCTCAAAGGATTCGGAATCTGAAGGAGTCTAAAATAATTTATTAAAAACAAAAAAATGAAAATTCAAAAAGCGAAAGATATAAATAATTTAACAAGTTTTGAGCAGAAGCATTTGCCGTGGATTATAATTCCAGAATTTATAAAACGGGGCGAGGAATTTGAGATAACAGTGAAAGTGGGAAAAGTAAATCATCCAATGACAGACGAGCATTATATCAGGGGAATTCAGCTTTGTATTGATAAAAAATGTTTTAAAAGAATATTATTAAATCCAGCCGATCGCTCAGAAGCAAAGTTCAAGATTGCGCTTGAAAAAGATTCTTTAATTATTGCAAGAGCGGAATGTAATTTGCATGGAGTTTGGGAATCTAAAATTAAGATTGTGTTGTATCGGGGGAATAATGATAGGAAATAAAATTGTGAATAATTGAAAAAAAGATCCTTATTTTAGCTTTTAACTAAATATTTTTATGAAAAAGAAAACTCTTATAATCATCACCATAATAATCCTATCAATTGGCGTTTACGCTGCGTATAGTTTTACAAAAACGCCAGTTCCGAAATATACGACAGTAGAAGTTGTGAGGGGAGAAATATTGCAAACGGTTTCTGCGACTGGCATGGTTGAGGCGGAGATGAAATTGGATTTGCGTTTTATGAATTCTGGGAGGATAAAAGAAATAAATACAAAAGTCGGAAATAGCGTTCAGGAAGGCGAAGTTTTAGCCAGGTTGGATACAGTTCAATTAGAATCACAATTTAATAGATCTAAAGCTGGATTAAGCGCGGCGCAGGCAAATCTTAATAAATTATTGGAAGGCGCGACTGTTGAAGATATTAGAGTATCGGAAACTGCGGTTGCTAACGCGCAAGTTGCTTTAAATAATGCTGAGCAGAGTTTGGCGGATACAAAGGCAAGCGCTCTAAAAGATATTGCCAGCGCGAAAGCGTCCGTGAATAGCGCGCAGATTTCTTTGAATAGCGCTAATCAAAGTTTAGTAAATACACAAAATTCAAATGAGATTAATTTAAATCAGGATTATGACGATGCGTGGAACATGATAAATTCTTCTTTATTGACTGCTGATAATTCATTAGATACCAACGATACTGTTTTGGACGATGAAGACGCGCAGGATACGCTGAGCGTTTTGAACATTCAATATCTAAATAATTCATCTCAAAGCAAAACGATTGCCGACAATTCTTATGATAATGCCAAAGATTATATAAACAGCATTAAACTAAATCCGTCTGATGAGAATATTGATGAAGCGCTTGTTCAATTAAAATTCGCGCTGGAAGATGTGAGAACAACTCTGAGCGACACAAGTGATGTTCTTGGAGCGACGATTACTTCTTCCAATCTTTCTCAAGCGGAATTAGACGCTTTGAAATTAAGTATTTCCACAGCGAGAGCGAATACGAATACGGCGATTTCAAATTTAACTACTGCTGAGCAAAATATCTCCACGCAAAAAGTTACGAATCAGACAAGTTTAGATAGTGCGCAGGCTACGGTAAATTCCGCGGAGAGCGCTTTGAATTTATCTCAAGAATCATTAGCTGCGACGCAGGCTTTAATAAACAGCAAAATAAACACAGCAGAAAATAGTGTTAAATCTGCCGAGGGAGCGTTAAAACAAGCGCAAGATCAGTTGGCGTTAAAGACGGCAAAACCGAGCTATTCTGAGATTTCATTATATACGGCGCAAGTTCGGGAAGCGCGCGCAAGTGTGGAATTGATAGAAAGCCAAATTGGCGATTCAATTTTGACTGCTCCGCAAAGTGGAATTATAACGGAGATTAATGGCGAAGTTGGAGAAACGATAACTTCAGCGGTGATTTTTATTTCTATAATCACTTCAGAGAATTTTGAAATCAAAGCCAATATTTCCGAAGTTGATATTGCGAAAGTTAAAATTGACGATGAGGTAGAAATTACTTTTGACGCTCTGGGTCCCGACAAAAAATTTGCCGGATTAATTATTGAAATAGATCCCGCCCAAACAGAAATCTCTGGCGTGATTTATTATAAGACAACTACTATTTTTACCGGCAACTCAGTAATAATCAAACCAGGAATGACCGCGAATCTTGATATCATTACTGCCCAAAAAGATAATACAATAATAATTCCTTTCCAGGCGTTGAAAGAAAAAGATGAGCAGAAATATGTGCAGGTTTTGGAAGATGAAATTTTGAGAGATGTCTTCGTGGAAGTGGGATTGAGAGGAGATATTAATATTGAAGTTTTGAATGGATTGGATGAAGGGGAAGATGTGGTGACATTTATTGAGGAATAGATATTAGATATTCATGTTTAAATATTTTTAAATGTTAAAATGCTATCTTTTGAAAATCCTTTATTAGTAATTGAGGTAAGCAGAGTGTTCGCGATTTTGGCAATATCATTTATTGCCGCGATGCTGGCAACGCCATTGCTTACTCACTTTCTATATAAATACAAAATTGGCAAACAAATTAGAGACGATGGCAGCTCGCCGATTTTTAGCGCGCTTCATAAAAAGAAAGCGGGCACGCCAACGATGGGCGGACTTTTGATTTGGATTATCGTTCCTATTTTGGCAATTTTATTCTGGTTTCTTTCTGCCATAATTGATAATCCCATATTAAGCAGCATGAATTTTCTTGATCGCGCTCATACTTATCTTCCTTTGGGAATTTTAGTTTTAGCTGGAACGGTTGGCGCAGTTGATGATCTTATGGGCGTGTTTAAAATCGGTCCAAAAGGAGGAGGTCTTGGAATTAAAGAAAGGATATTATTATATACTTTCGTGGCGGCAGTTGGCGCTTTTTGGTTTTATTTTAAACTGGATTGGGATGTGATCCATATTCCCGCTATTGGAGATTTTTTCATCGGTATCTGGTATATCCCGCTTTTTATATTTATCATCGTCGCGACTTCGTTTTCTCTTAATGAAACAGACGGATTAGACGGATTAGCTGGCGGAGTTACTTTGCCCGCTTTTGGAGTTTTCGGAGCAATCGCTTTCGCGCAAGGAAATGTAGAGCTTGCCATGTTTTGCGCGGCGATAATTGGAACTTTGTTAGCATTTCTCTGGTTCAATGTTCATCCGGCAAGATTTATGATGGGCGATACGGGTTCAATGGCGCTCGGCGTAACTTTAGGCGTGGTCGCGATGCTTACTAATTCGTTTTTAATTCTGCCTTTTGTTTGTTTTATTCTAGTGATTGAATCGTTATCAGTTATCATCCAGTTAACCTCAAAAAAATTCCGTCACAAAAAAGTTTTCCGCAGCGCGCCGATTCATCATCACTTTGAAGCTCTCGGCTGGCCAGAATGTAAAGTAACAATGCGGTTTTGGATTATTGCCTGGGTAATGGCAGCGATTGGGCTGGTGATTGGGTTGATGGGGATGGGGAATTAGAATATATTGTTAAATTGTTATTATATGAAAATAGCTGATTACAAAATTATAAAAAATAATCAATTAGAAAAGCGTGAAAAACTTGCGCGGGCTTTTCTTTTGTATAGTTTTTGCAATCTTTCTAAAAGCGAGAAAGAAAAACATTTTGACAAGCAAATGCCAGAAGTGATTTTAAGAACAATGAAGCTTGAAGGCGAAAAAATAAGCGCTAGCGATATAAAAGAAATATTAAATAAATAATTTTAATCATTAAAAACAAAAATCATGAAAAAAGAAGCTTTATCAATTATGACAGTTAAAATTCTTTTGGCTGTGATTATTTTCGCAGGAGTGGGGACGATTATTGTTGGAGGAGGGTATATTATTGGGGAATATAGCAAAATTTGTGATAATCATCCGTTTTCTTCTGAGAAGTCCTTTTTATCTAAAAAAGTTATTTTAAAAACTGATAAAGTAGAATATTCAACAGGCGAAAGCATAGAATTGACGGTTGAAAATAATTCAGAAGAAACGGTGTTTTTGGCAGAAAAGCCTTCTGGTTTTTCGTATCCAGAACCTATATTAGAAAAATACGAGGATGGCGCTTGGGCAGGTTATGAATGGCATTCATATTATTTATTTTCTGAATATCATATCCTAAGATTTATTTGCCATAAAATTCAAGATGAAACGAAAATAGGATTATTAATTCAAAACAAATATACGGGGATGTTATTGCCAGAAGGAAAATACAGAGTTGCTTTAACATTTGGCAAATCGTGTAATGGTCAAAATAGCGCAGGTGATACTAATAATGGCTTAATAGATAGTTTTGTTATCTATTCTAATGAATTTGAGATTAGGAAATCCCAAAAAGATAATAACTTAACTATGGACATAATCACGGACAAAAAAGAATATCAAAAAGACGAAAAAGTAAAATTGACAATTAGTAATTTAAACAAGGAGACAGTTTTTAGTAAGATATCTTTGGAAATGAATAATGGCGAAAGGGTAAACTTAGATAAATTTGGATTTGATAAAGCTTGGATACCTGTTTTTGATGATTTAATAAAAGGTATTCGCTGTGGGTGTAATGATGTGTGTGACAAAATGCCTTCGTCAATTGAAGCAAATTCAAATGAGGAATATGTATGGGATCAAAGAATTGGGTTATGTGATGAAAAATTACCAATAGATAAAAAGTTGAGGTTTAGGATAATAAGTTGGGATAGATATGGCAGAGTTAAAAAATATTATTATTCTGATGAATTTATAATTAAAGAAAAAGTTAAAGAAAAAATGACAGAAGTAGACGCTTCCGACTGGCAAACTTATCGGAATGAGGAGTTTGGGTTTAAATATCCAAAGGAATGGAAAATCAAAACAAAAGAGTTTCAGTTAGAAAAAACCATTACAATAACTGCTCATGACAATTCTAAAAAATATTCTTTAGAAAAATGGCTTAAAACTTACAAAGAAACATCTCCTATTGAAGCGGATTTAATTTGGAAAAAAGAAATCTCGCTTGACGGAGAAAGAGCGTTGAAAGGAGGATTTGGGTGTTGTACGACTTATCTACAAACTGTATTCTTTGCTAGAGAAGATAAAATTTATGAAATATCGGGAGGAGAAATAAATTTTAATAAAGGTAGACCTTATTATGATTATGGAGAAACTTTTGAACAAATTCTCTCCTCGTTTAAATTCACGCAAAAATAAATACTCATAATTAAAATCCTATGTTAGACATCTTAATAAAAAATGGAACAATAATTGATGGAACGGGAACTAAAGGAAAAATTGCTGATCTTGGAATAGAAAAAGATAAAATAACTGTTGTTGAAAAAATGGATAAAAATACTAAAGCGTCTAAAATTATAGACGCCAAGGAAAAAATTGTTTGTCCTGGATTTATTGACATTCTTGATCACTCCGATAATTTTTGGACTTTATTTTCAATCCCAAGATTAGACAGTAAAGTAACACAAGGAATTACCACGATAATCGGCGGAAACTGCGGATCGTCCCTGGCGCCAGTTTTAGGAGAAAATTCAGTTAAAGCGATTAGCAAATGGGTTGATATCGGTAATACTAATATAAATTGGATTAGAACCAAAGAATTTCTGAGCGAACTTGACAGGAGAAATATCGGACTTAATTTTGGAACTTTGGTTGGACACGAAACATTAAGGCGCGGATTGTTGGGAGACGAAGTTAGAAAAATAACGGATGAAGAAATAAAAATGATTGGCAGAATGCTTTCGGACAGTTTAGAAGACGGCGCTTTTGGAATGTCAACCGGACTTGTTTTTTCGCACGCTAAGATGACCACAATTAGTGAGATAAAATATTTAGCGGAAATATTAAAAATGAATAATTCTTTTTATGCCAGTCACATCAGAGGAGAAGCCGAAGAATTGCTTCCAAGCATCAATGAGACAATTCAGATTGGAAGAGAAACTAAAATTTCTATTGAAATTTCTCATCTGAAAGCGATTGGAAAAAGATATTGGTCTGATATGTTTCGCGCACTGGAAATGATAAATGTCGCCAATGAGGAAAATGTTGAAATCAATTTTGACATCTATCCTTATGACACGACCGGTTCAGTTTTGTATATTCTCTTGCCCGATTGGGTTTCAGAAGGAGGAAGAAAAAAAATGATTTCAAGATTGAAAGATTTAGATTTGCGGGATAAAATAATAAAAGAAATAAAAGAAATGAATTATGACTATGAAAATATTGTAATTTCAATTTGTCCAAAATTAAAAGAGATAGTTGGAAAAAGAATTACAGATATTGCGTCTAAACAGGAAATAAGTCCAGAAGAAGCAATCATAGAACTTTTGATTAGCGCTAATGGGCATGTGATTGTGTTTGATAGAAAGATTTTAAATGAAGAAAATATTGAACTGGCTCTAAAAAATCCTCATTGCATAATTTCCTCCGCTGATGCCGCCTATAATATTGAATATATCAGGACAGGGGAAATTATTCATCCAAGATGTTTTGGGACATTTCCAAGAATTTTGGGAAAATATGTCAGAGAGCAAAAAGTTTTAAACATAGAAGACGCAATAGAAAAAATGACTTCTAAGCCAGCTAAAAAAATAGGATTAAAAAACAGAGGAATTTTGCGAAAAGGATTTTGCGCGGATATTGTAGTTTTTGATCCCAAAACAATTATAGACAAGGCCGACTTTAATAATCCATATCAATATTCAGAAGGAATTGAGCAAGTGATTATTAATGGGAAGATGGTTATAGAAAATGGAGAGCATTCGGGTGAATTGGCGGGGAAGGTTTTGAGAAAATAAAATTATGTTTAAACTTTTTAAAAAATCAAAAAAATCAAACGCCAGATTAGGGAGACTAAAAACAAAACACGGGATTATAGAAACCCCGTGTTTTATGCCGATCGCGACTTGCGGAAGCGTGAAATCAATTGATAGCGTTGAAATGGAAAAACTTGGCGCGGATATAATTTTAGGAAATACTTATCATTTATATTTAAGGCCGGGAGACAAGCTAATTAAAAAGCTTGGCGGGCTGCATAATTTTATGAATTGGCAAAAACCGATTTTAACAGACAGCGGCGGGTATCAAGTTTTTTCTCTGGCAAAGATGAGAAAAATTACCGAGGAAGGAGTGAGTTTTCAATCTCACATTGACGGATCTCGCCACTTATTAACTCCGGAAAAATCAATTGAGATTCAACAAAATTTAGGAAGCGATATCATAATGGTTTTAGATGAATGCGCGCCGTATCCTGCGAGTAAAAAATATATTAGAGAATCATTAGAAATGACGACGAGATGGGCGGAGAGATGCAAGATATATTTTAATAAAACACAAAACAGAAAACACAAAAAAGATGTCACTCTGAGCTTGTTAAAGAGTGGGAAGTCTAGTGAGTCTGCCATCCTTCGACAAGCTCAGGATGACAATTCTTTATTGTTTGGAATAATACAGGGTGGGACTTATAAAGATTTGCGAGAAGAATCGGTGAAGCAATTACTAGAGCTAAATTTTGACGGTTATGCGATTGGCGGAGTTTCAGTGGGGGAGCCGAGTGAAAAAATGTTGCGAGTTATTGATTGGACTACGCCGTTTTTACCAGAAGATAAACCGAGATATTTAATGGGAGTTGGAAAACCGGAAGAAGTTGTCAGCGCTGTGGCAAAAGGGATTGATATGTTTGATTGCGTAATTCCCACAAGAAACGCGCGGCATGGGACGATCTATAAGTTTAAGACTCAAAGTAAAAAATTAAAAGTTGCGGAAAAGCAGAACAAAAACTTTTATGAAATTCTGCATATTACAAATAAGAAGTTTAAAACTGACAAAAAACCGATAGACAAAAATTGCCAATGCTTCACCTGTCAAAATTACTCCCGCGCGTATTTAAGGCATCTCTTTGTTTCTAATGAATTACTCGCTTTGCGTTTAGCGAGTATTCATAATGTTTATTTTTATTTGGA
>DAOWDU010000040.1 GCA_030638825.1 bacterium
AGTCCGTAGTTCGCGCTGGAATTAAAGATATTATCATCGTTCAGTCGCCAAATTCCAATTTGGAAAAATATTTGGGAAATGGAGAGATTCAGAAAATAAAACTTTCTTATGTTGTTCAAAGTGAAGCCAAAGGAATGGGTGATGCAGTAATGCAGGCAGAGCCTTTGATCAAGGGGAGTAATTTTTTTGTTTTAAATCCGTATGCTTTCAATGCTGACGATTTTTTGTCTCTAATGATCGATAAGCAAAAAAAGACTGGCGCAGAAATGATTCTTTTGGGAACAAAAACAGACAAACCATGGAATTATGGAATTATGGATTTGAGAGGTGATCAGGTTTTGTCTATTATAGAAAAACCGCAGCCGCAAGAAGCGCCATCGGATATAAAGGCGGTGGGAGTATATTTGTTGCCAAAAGAATTTTTTGGATATTATAAAAGAATTAAAGAGCACACCTACGCTTATGAAGATGCTCTGGCTCTTTATATGAAAGAAAAAGAAGTGAGAATGGTTGAAACTCTTCAAGAAACCCCAAGTCTAAAATATCCGTGGGATTTATTTAAAGTCAATCAGCTAATGATGGACGCCCTGCTTCAAGAGCAGAAAATTCATAAGAGTGTTAAAATTGCCAAGAGCGCGATTATTGATGGTCCTGTGCAGATTGAAGAAAATACGATCATTTTTGAAAACGCAGTGATCAAAGGCCCTTGTTATATCGGTAAAGGCTGTATAATTGGCAATAATACTCTCATTAGAAAATACACAAATTTGGAAGACGGAGTTTTGATTGGCGCTAACGCGGAAGTAACGCGAAGTATTTTTCAATCCCGCAGCCACACTCACGCGGGTTTTTTCGGTGATTCTATTATTGGCGAAGATGCGCGAATCGGTTCTGGCGCGATCACGGCTAATGTCAGAATGAACCGCAAGGAAATTAATCCTTTCGTGAAAAATAAGCGGGTAGAAACAAAGCTCACGGCGCTTGGCGCGATCATTGGCGATAATACGCATCTCGGCGTAGCGGTAAATTTAATGCCCGGAGTACTGGTTGGAACGGATGTTCAAATCGGACCCAATACTTTGGTCCGTGAGAATGTGCCATCCAATAAAATTTATTATGCGGAATTTAAAGGAATTACAATCTCCAAAGATGTGAAAGAATGATATAAACATACAAATTTCTGTCATCTCGAAATGAGCGAAGTCCCGAGGACTCGGGAAGATATCTTTAAAATATTTTGATATAACTATTCCATCAATAATCCTTCGGCAGGCTCAGGGCAGGACTACAAAAGGCATATTTTAGACAGTTGGGACAATATTCAAGAAGTTAGTTTTTCTTTATAGTTTAACAAAATTAAATGAAAGTATCATCATACTTAAAATTCATCATTCCTCCAATTATTTTTTTTGTGATGATGAAATTTTTCTTTGAAAGTTTAGGATTGTCCTATTTGTCGCTAATCGCTTTATTTTTAATTTCCGCTTTAAGCGCTTTTTGGGTGACTAAACATAGGCTTCTTCCAATTATTTTAACGATGCTTTTTACAACAAGCAGCGTTTTATTTCTTCTTACGCTGGGAAAAAATAATTTCCAGCAGTTATATATTGTGTTTTCATCTGTCCTATTTGCAATTACGCTGATCGGCTTGAATAGGTTTTTTATGCAGCAGGAAAATTTAAAACAACAAGCAGAACTGGAAGCGAAAATACTTGATTCGGGATTTAATTTAAACCAAACAATTGTTTTCATTTCAATTTTTCTGCTCTCAAGCGGAATGTATGGAATATATCTTGATTTTGATTTGCCAGTCTGGTCTATTATGATCGCGATTTTTATAAGCATCTCTTTTTCAACTCTCTATCTCACAAAAATAAATTTCCTAAAAAGCAAGGCTCTTGAACTTCATCTTGATTCATTCAAAAATAAAACATTTTCGTTTTATTCTTTTCTGTTTGGATTTATTGCGTTGGAATTAATTTGGGTAATTAGTTTTCTCCCCGTTAATCACCTAACAGTGGGCGCGGTAATATTATCTTTCTATTATTCTTTCTGGAATATTTTACGGAACTATTTAAGAAATGAACTCAGCAGAAAAATTGTTTTTTCAAATTTGATATTTTTTGGAGGAGCTGTAGGATTTATTTTTATCACGAGCAAGTGGGATATTATTTAATAATTTATTTATATGAAAAACATAACTATAAAATCATTAAGAAAAAAACAAAACGAAACCGCAAAAATTGCTGAGGATTTTTTTAGTAAACCTAAAAACGAAACTAAGGAATTAGAAGAAAATCAATATCAACCGAGGAGAATTAAAAAAGCGATAAATTTTGCCGCTCTTTTAATCTTCGTTTTTGTGGTTGGCGGAACTGGCGGGATTTTTATTGATCGTTTTGCTTTGCCGTATCTTTTTGTCCGATATCCAAATCTCAATCAATACGAATTTCTAAAACCAATTAATGAACGCACAACTGTGATTGAAGTGATTAAAGAAGTGAGAATATCCGAAGAAAAAGCAATCGTTGAAGCGATAAAAAAAGCCCGCCCTTCAATTGTTGAAGTAGCGGAAATAAGAGAGGAAGAAGAAAAACCAGCTTCCAAAAATTCAGGGATTATTTTGACAAATGACGGATTAATAATAACCTCGGCAAAAAATATTAATAACGGGAGAAGAGATATTCAAGTGAAATTATCCAACGGCAAAGTTTATCCAGCTGAACTAGTTTATAAAGACGAGTTAAATGAATTAGCGATTATAAAAATAGAAGAGATCAATTTGCCCGTAGTCACTTTCGCTGATTCGGATAATTTGGAGCTTGGGGAAAAATTAATTATTTTTAATAGCTCGGTGGTTACAGATATAGTTTCAAAATTGATTGATGATTATGTTGTTTCAATAAAAAATGATGAGAGCGAAGATGAAGATAATGAAGAGGAGACAGAAATAAAATCAACCATTCAAAAAAGAATTAAGATCGTGAATGTTTTAGATAATTCATTTGACAAATCGCCGGCAATAAATTTGAAAGGAGAGATTGTTGGTCTTAGTCAAACTGGAGATCTAGTGATTCCGATAAATGAGATAGAGAAGTTTATAGATGAGGCGATGAAGTAAAAATCCAAATTATTTCAAATCAAATCTATAATTCGTTCTTTTTCTTCTTTAATAACTCCCCCTTCATATTCCCCGCTATGCGCAGTTTCTTTACCGTAGCTGGGTTTTTTTTGATCAAGATGCAAATTAAAAATATATTGATTATTCTCTTCATTAATATACAAATGAAATCGCGGATAACCAGAGCTGGCAAGAACTTTTATATAACTATTATAAAACGGAGCATACCCGCATTTTCGCAAAAAGCTATACAAACTTTCTTTAAGATCAGATTTTTGGATAAGAATCTTCATCTAAATGTTATAAGTTATTTGTTATAAGTTGTGAGTTAAACTTTGTGCAGGCGGTGGGAGTCGAACCCACACTCCGAAGAACACGGTCCTAAGCCGTGCGCGTATGCCAATTCCGCCACGCCTGCGTATTTGGTTATTTTATATGAACTGGAAACTATGTCAACTCTAAAGCATATAAACATTTAAACATGTTGCGATTTCAAATTTTTGTTTAAATGCTTATATATTCACATCTGTGGATAACTTTTTTGCGTTATTTTTTGAGAAATGGTAAGGTTGAAGTATAAACAAGGGAGAGTGATAACTGATGGAACCATATAAAGATGTCTTTATGGATATTTGGAAAACGGTTTTAGAATTGTTTTCAGGAAGACGTCGGACTGGCGCTGGTTAGCTTTTTATAAGTTACTAGCGCCTTATTTTTTTGCGTTGAAAAAATAAATATTCAATATCCAATATTTAATATTTAATTTATTCATTCGTAAAAACAACCCCATAAACCCTATCAACATTTAAGTCAGTATCAACAACCATCTCATTCAAATCTCCAAACAACAAATTTTCCGAGTTCCAGATAACATTCCACTCTTTGGGCAATTTTATTGATCCTGAAAATTTAATATCAGAACTCCCGGATTGTTTTTGAACTAGAACACTATATTTATCAGCTGGCTTTGTAAAATCAGCGAAATTAATTTTATAAGGCAACTTATATTTATAAAAAACTTCCACCGTTTCTCCCGGACTTACATAAACCCAATTTCCAAAAACAGTTTTTCCAGATTCTTCAAAAATATGAGTTCCGTTTTCAGGATCTATCTTGAGAGTATCTTCAATTTTCTGAACATCGGGATCAATTTTGAAATCGCTGTAATCAATCGGCGGTTCATAATCCTGCCAGGTATGACCTCTCGCTTCCAGCAAAACACTTCCCAACGGAACAAGCACTCTTAGATAATCACAGTTAACGCGATTATACCAGTCATATTCATTTTCTCCGCCCGTATGTTTTCTAATAATTCTAACTGTGTCTATTACAGAACCGTCGCTTAAGACTTCTGAATTATGGATAATTTTTTCGTCAATAACAGCGTCTGTTTTATAGCCGTTTATATTACTATGCGCCACACTTAAATAGTCGCCATTGGAATCCAAAATTTGTCCTCCCAGTCCCCTTTTAATTATTATGTCATTTATTTCTGAATTTCTATGATAAAAAAGCAAATGCTTTTCTTTGAAACTTTCCTCCATTACGCCGACAATATCTAAATATCTCTGCGCTTTTTTTTCAGAGTTCAAATTTTCAGTATTAAATAATTCATCTATTATTTTAGGAGTGAGATCTGCCAAAATTTGTTTTGGCTTATTTTCCTCTTTGTCATATAATTCTTCAACTTGCAATTGCGTTTCCACAAGAAAATTATTTTGATCAATAACAATATTATATTCTGGCATCTCAATCGGTCCCGTAATTACCAATATTTTTTCAAGAACTTTCGGAGTTATCGCAATAACTCCATCAACCGTTGGTCCTCCTGTTTTTTCATAAAACAAAGATATTTTTTTCGCGCTTGTCGGAAAGTCAACAAACCAGTTAGCGTCATGCATACTCCAGGCAGCGCTGATTTTTTGAATTGGAATCGGAGGAACTATTTTTTCCGTCAACTGTCCATCTGGATTGAATATTCCATCAATAAACAAACTTTTTATTTTACCGTCTTCTATATCAAGGATTCCATAGCTGCCGATAAAACCTCCTGTCGCTCTCATTTCACTGCTATTCTGAAAAAGAAGCAGATATTTTTGCGGGCGATCACTTCCAAATATTTTAGCGATAACTGGAAAATCATTTGATAAATTATTGAAATTTTTAGCGATTGCCGGCAACTGGCTTTTTGCCATTTCCATTTTTTCGCGCAAATTTTCTGGAATGTAATTTATATTTATTTTTTCTATATTTTTTTGCGCGTTGTTTAAATTAAAAGCTATCTTGTCTATGTCTGTTTGAAAACTAAAAATAGAATTTAGAGAAAATTCATTTTTGTCTAAACGCGTAATTTTATCCATTAGTCCTGAAATATTTTTTCCAACCAAAGATATATTTTCTCCAGCCTCCGCCAAATTTTCAGCTGTAGAAATAGGAGTATCTATCGGAATATTATTTAAAATAGACGCTATCCCGAAATCAAATTCATTTATTATTTCTCTTATTTCAGAAAAATTTGTTGTTGCCAAATCAAAATTTTCAACGCTGTTTTCAAAATCAGAATCAACCGCCGATTGCCCGGCTAATTTTAAATAATCATACGCTTGAGTTCCAACTCCAAGCACTCTTCCTTTCTGCTCAACGCTTTTTTGAATAAAGGATAAAGAAAAAATTACTGCGGGAATAAAAAGAATTACGAGAATAAAAGCTGCGAATGATTTTTTTAATTTTAAATTAAAAACTGGAAACATTTTTTGCGATTTGACTTTCTTATAAAAGCTACTTTGCCTATTTTGCTTAGTTTGTAATTCAATTTTTGATTTAATCTTTTCTTTTCTAATAATCTCAGAGACTATTCTATTTTTTTTATTACCTACATCTTCCTGTTTTCTTTTCCCATCAGCAAAACAGCGCAGATCAATAACGCCTTTCATTTTCTGATCTCCTTTTTGATAAAGAAGATTTGATTTTTTATTAGGGATAATGTCCATAATTATTGTAATATCTTTCTATAAATTTCCATCGTCTCTTTCCCCATTTTCTCCCAGCTATATTTTTTAATCTGCTGAAATCCTTTTTCTCTCAATTCATTATACAACTTTTCATCAGTTAAAACCAGCTTCATTTTTTCGGCCATTTCTTCTGGATTATTTGGATTGAAATATATTGCCGCATCGCCTAAAACTTCTGGCAAGCTGGTTTTATTTGAGGAGACAACTGGAGTTCCGCACGCCATGGCTTCAAGTCCGATCAGTCCGAAGCCTTCATAAAAAGACGGGATCACAAAAATTTCTGCGGCGTTATAAAATAAAGGCAAATCTTTTTGATCTATAAACCCAGCTCTAATGATATCTTTTTCTAAATTTAATTCTTTCCATGTTTTTCTTACTTCTGGATAATAAGGGTCTTCTTTGCCACCTAACACAAGCTGATAATTTAATTTATATTTATTTTTTAACACACCAAATGCTCTAATCAAACCAACTAAATTTTTATGATTTCGCCATACGCCAGTATAGAAAATGAATGGCTTTGTGATTTGGCATTGTAGGGAACAGGCATGCCTGTTCCCTACAATGCCAAACTGCTCATCAACTCCCTCATAAACAACTTTTATTTTATTTTCCTTAATTTTAAAATGCTTAACAATATCACTCTTTGTATTTTTAGAAACTGCTATCACTCTTGCTGCTTTTTTAACTGATGAAAAAAATACTATTTTAAATCCAATTCTTCTTATAATGGATTTCATTTTGTGTCCTGGAAAATGAAGAGGAGTAATATCATGAATAGTAACGATTGATTTTTTGAAATATAAAACAGGAGAATTAAAATGCGTAAAATGCATCAAGTCTAAATTTTCTTTATATAATTGAAAAGGAAATAATAACTGTTCTTTATAGCCATACCATTTCGCGGAAACTTTTACTTTTTTTATTCTTTCATTCGGCAATCTAAAACTATCATATTCTTCGGGCGACAAAAAAATGACATAGCTGTTTTCTTTGTCTAGTTCAAAAATATATTTAAGCAAATGGCGGATATAATTCCCAATCCCCGTCTGCGCATACCCATACATCCGCGCGTCAATTCCGATTTTGTATTTTTTAGATTTTTTTCTTGACATAATATGAATTGTGTTTATAATTTTCTTAAGAGGAATAATAAATGAGAGAATATATAATAGGAGTGTTAATGTTTTATTTTTTAATGCTAACCGTAGTATTTGTTGGTATGTCAGATTTATTAAAAGAGATATTATCTGTCATTAAAATAATAAAACTTGGAAGAACAGCAATAATTGGGACGATCTTGATAATATTATTTTCATTGATACCAGGTCGTCGCTCCTAAAAAAATTTGAAATTACATAGCTGAAAAGCTATTTTTTTCTTGACTTTATCCCAAAATAAAATCCAGCGTTTCTCTTGCGCATTTTTGCCAGGAGAATTTTTTTGCTTGTTCGTGTCCTTTTTTAATTAAATTATTTTTCAAGTTCTCGTCAGTTAAAACCATCTCCATCGCTCTATAAAGCTCGTCTAAATTATAAGGATTAATTGTAATTGCTGCATTTCCAACTGCTTCGGGTAAAGATGAAACATTTGAAGTGATCACAGGAGTTCCGCAAGCCATTGCTTCAAGAGGAGGAAAGCCAAATCCTTCATAGAAAGATGGATAGACAAATAAATCGGCTAAACTATATAAAGCAGACTTATCTTGATCGTCAATAAATCCCGTCAAAATTATGTCTTTCTTCACTGGAGAATTTTCAACAGTTTTAAATATATCTTTATAAAGCCAACCCTTGGAACCAGCGATGACTAGTTTAATATTTAATATTGAATATTTAATATTGAATAATTCAAACGCTTTAATCAACCCAATTATATTTTTCCTCGGTTCTAATGTTCCTAAATACAAAATATACTTCTCTGGCAGGTTATATTTTTTTCTAACTTTAGTTTCTTGTGCATAGTCACGAGATTGCTTCGTCGCCATCTCATTCGTTACGCTCATTCGGGCTTCTCGCAATGACAAATTAACTCCTGAATAAATCACTTTTATTTTTTCCGGGTTAATATTATATAATTCAACCAAATCATTTTTTGTTGATTCCGAAACAGCTATTATTTTGTCCGTTTCGCGCGCTTGTTTTTTGGGATTCATTGAAAAATGCCAGTAATTTTTATTGGCAGAATAAAATTCTGGATACTTTTCAAAACTAAGATCATGAAAAGTCGTAACGGTTTTACATTTTCCTGATACTGCTGATAAAAATATATGCGGCGCAAAAAAGACATCCACTCCTTCCAGCAATTTATCTATTTTAGGATAATTAAAAAAATATAAAGAAGTATCTAAAATTTTATTAGGAATTTTATATTGAATTAATTCAATATTTGGAAATTTCAACCAGTCATAATTGAGTTCAACTTTTTGATATCCATTATAAAAAAGCTTGAATTTCAAATCTGTATTCAAGCTCAGCATATTCGCGAGAAGATTTGTCGTATATTCCTCAACGCCAGTTCTCGCCCCCCTCGCCAGCATTCTAATGTCAATCCCGATAATCATTTTAATATTTTTATTTCTGTCATTGCGAGGAGCCCGAATGAGCGTAGCGAAGAGAAGGCGCAATGACAGATTAAGACTATCCAAAATACCTTCTCAAAAAAACCCAAAGAATTCCCAGCGCTAATCCGGAAATTAATCCAATGATCAAATTCAAAATTGCGTCTGCTTCACTTTCAACTATTACTGGCTTTCCGCTGCTTACCAAAAAAGACACTTCCTGTTCACTCGCTTTTTTTAATTTTTCAACTCTATTATTTATTATTTCCACGACAGCAACTGAAATCTTTTCCGCTTCTTCTTTTGTGCTGCTTTTAAATTTTACTTCCACATATTGCGGAGACATTTTTTGAGCGATAAATTTTTTCGTATAACTTTTTATGTTTTTAAAATCTTGATTCATTTCTGCCTCTTCATAAATCGCGTTTACTATTTCTGGACTTTTCAGCCATTGTTCAATGGAATTTA
The DNA here is from genome assembly GCA_030638825.1 of bacterium. GTDB lineage: Bacteria > Patescibacteriota > Minisyncoccia > JAHIHE01 > JAGLIN01 > JAGLIN01. Next base: position 9,161 of record DAOWDU010000040.1, read on the forward strand.
CTACTATTTCACCGGTCTGAAGAGCATAATATCCGTCATATTTAAAATCATCAGTTGTTTGTGTTTTATCTTTGATTATTGATAGAGATAAAGATGTTTCATATTCAATCGGCTGCGCAACCGAAAACACAAAAGCAGACACGGCTGTAGTGATGCCAATAATTATAATTAGCCTAGAATTTTTCTTAATGATCTTTAAATATTCTTTTAGTTCCATAATATTTAATATTTAATATTTAATATTTTTATATTCTTCTTCAACAAACCTTTTAATTTTCTTTTTAAATATCTCTTTATCAAAACGCAAAGCATAATTTCTTATCTCCTCTGAATTAAATCTATCAGAATTAAAATTTTTGACAACCCCCATTATTGATTGCGGGGTTTGTTCTGTAAAAAACATTCCAGTTTTATTTTCTATTACAGTTTCAAGCGCCCCGCCGCCCTTAAACGCTATCACGGGACTGCCAGAAGCCATCGCCTCCAATGGCGTAATTCCAAAATCTTCTTCAGGCGGAAAAATGAATGCCTGGCATTTTGAGTAATATTGGCTCATTTCTTTATCTTTCAAGTGCCCTAAAAATTCAATATTTTCTCCAGCATATTTTTTTAACTTATTCATCTCTGGACCTTTGCCAATTATTTTCAACGGCAGTTTTAATTTATTAAACGCTTCAATTACAATATCAAATCGTTTATAAGGAAGCGCGCGGCCAACCATTAAATAATAATCTTCAATATTTTTAGAAATAAAAAACTTTTTCGTGCTCACTGGCGGATTAATGACAAGAGATTTTTTACTATAATATTTTTTTATTCTTGACGCTACAAAATTTGAATTGGCGATATATTTATCTGGCCTGTCCGCAGAAATTTTATCCCATAACCTAATATAATTCATCGCGAACGGAACAAACTTTTTTGTGAGCTTAGAATATTTAAACTCTCTTAAATATTTATGGCAATCATCCCAAGCATATCTCATCGGCGTATGGCAATAGGTGATATGCAAAGCATGCGGCATTGTGATCGCGCCTTTCGCGTAGCTATTTGAATCAGAAAGCACAACATCGTATTCCGATAAATCAAACTGCTCAATCGCCATTGGCATTAACAAGGGAAATAACCGATGATGCGATCCGATGAAAGGAATTTTCTGTAAAAAAGAGGTATGGATTTTTTTATCCGAAAAAGCGCCCTTCATTAATTTCCGATCATAAACCATCGTATAAATCGGCGCCTTCGGAAAAATCTCCGTAAACGCCTCAAGAACTCTTTCGGCTCCGCCGTATTGGACAAGGTAATCGTGAACTAAGGCTATTTTCATATGTTTATAGTAACTGTTGGTAATTAGTTATAAATTAGTTAAACAATAAATTACTACGAGTTTCCACAAATTATTATAGTTGCTAAAATAGAAGTTAAAAAAACGCCAAAACTTCGTTCTTAAAATAAACCTTTGTGCTTTTCTCTTCCATCCAACTCCCTATTCACCATCTCATCAGCCAGTTTATTTTTCTCTCTCGGAATATGAATAAATTTCACAGAATCAAAATCAAGCGTTAAATTCCAAACTATGATAAAAAGCTTTTGCATTCCTTCGTCTTTTATTTTATACTCGTGATTTAGTTGCTTAACAACAAGCTCACTGTCAAGATAGCATTCTAGATTTTTATTTTTTACTTTTTGCGCCTTAAAAATCCCTTTCGCTTTTTGCAATGCTAAAACTAACGCTTCATATTCCGCCACATTATTTGTTGTTTCGCCAAGATATTTTGAAGTTTTTAGAACAACCTCGCCCTGATCGTTTTTAATAACAACCCCGCCCGCAGCTGGACCTGGGTTTCCGCGAGAGCCACCGTCGGAGTAAATGAATAGTTTATTCATATTTTCATTTTACATAAATTAATGTCATTGCGAGAAGCCTGAGGAGCGTAGCGAACGAAATGGCGACGAAGCAATTCCGTAACTAAGTTCTCTGTGCATAGTTACGGGATTGCTTCGTCATTCCACTACGCTATCGTTCCGTTCCATTCCTCGCAATGACAGTAAGGTCTTCTATCTCCTTAACCGCCTCATTAACAATTATCTCCCAATTATCTCTCTTCAAACAAATTTTATCAATCATCTCAACTAAAACTCCATCAATCCGATCATCAAATTTATAATAGCTGATCGCAGTTTCAACTTGGGACGCAAAAGCGCTTATTTTATTGTTCAAACTAATTTGTTCAGATATCAAATCTTTTCTTGCTGCAACTTTGTCAGTTGAATTTAAATACATTTCTGAATTTTCTTTCTTAACAGCGAAACTTAAAAAGCTCCAGGCAATTTTAGAACAATCTATTTCATCAGATAGCTCAGTTGGATTAACTAAACAATTATTATTTTTTGAAACAACTGGCGTCCAGACATTGGAAAAATTTATAATTGTTGAATTTTCCAGTTGCGGCATTTTGGAAATACCGTAATTAAGATCAGAATTTAGAGCCAGCAAATTTTTCATTTGATAACTATAACCAATAAACATTGCTGTTTTATTATTAGCAAACGACTTGATTGCTTCTTCCTGTTCGCAATTCCAAATATATTTTTCTTTTTCTGAATCTGAAAATTCCGTGTAGAATGTTATCGCTCTTTTTCCTGGAGTTCTTTTTTCAGTCCCATTTATCGTGCCAATTTCTATTTCTTTATTTAAATCAACATTTTTGTCAAAGTCTATCACTCTCGCTCCTCCCTGCATCATCAGCAAAGATAAAATATCGGAAGATCTATTGATATTTTTTCCGCATCCAAAGGCCGCTCCCGCCTGAATGATATTTTCGCCTTTATCTGTCATAGTTAATTTCATAGCAGTTTCCTTAAACTCTTTCCAGGTTCGCGGTGGATTTTCTATTTCTGCTTTAGCAAATAAATCTTTATTATAAAAAAGAGCTAAAGAATCAGAGGACATTGGTAATCCATAAAGTTCGTTTTCATAAATTAAATTTCTAATTGTCTCAGCGGGAAATATTTCTAATAATTCTTCGTATTTAATTAACTCATATTCTTTCGTATAACCATCATCTCCAGCAAGCGGTTCAAGCTGATCAAGATACCTTTCCAGCCAATTATTATTAATCATCAAAATATTCGGCTCATTATTTTTTTCTCTCGCTTTCGCTAAGTCTTCTTCATAATAATTAAATTCTTTCTTGGTATAATTTATGGAAACATTTACTTCCTGCCAACCAAAATTATGTGTTTCACTTTCAAACTTTTTTATTACTTCTTCCCAATCATCAGAATTATCCCACAATCCCCAAAATTCCAAAGTCACTTCAGCTGGTTTTTCATCTACTTTAATTATTTCTTCTTTATCTTTAAAATCGAGATAAGGCATCACAAAAACATATCCGACTGATGCAAGAATTATTATTAAAAATGTAAGTATTATTGTCTTGATCATTTTTGATTTCTGTCATTGCGAGGAATGAAATTATCCGAAGGATAGTTGAATGACGAAGCAATCCCGTAACTATATGCGATGAATTTAATCATGGGATTGCTTCGTCGCCATCTCATTCGCTACGCTCATTCAGGCTTCTCGCAATGACAGATATTGTTAACATGTTAATATGTTTCCATTCTACCCTATTTCCCTAAAACTTTCCAGCTTAATAATAATACTCCAAAACAAATCGCCAGATCAGCGATGTTGAAAACAAATAAATTGAAGAAATTAAGATAATCAATTATATATCCATAAAAAATTCTGTCCGTTAAATTGCCAACAATTCCACCGAAGATTAAACCGAGAGAAGCTGAGCTTCCTATAGGAAGCTCAGCTTCTTTTTGCAATATAAAATAATAAGCAAAAACTAAAGCAACAAACAAAACAAAAACTAAATTAAAATCTATCGGCAGACCAAATAAAGCGTTGTAATTTTTATAAATATTAATTTCAAAAAATATATTTCTAACAACTACAAATTTAATAACTTGATCCAAAAACAAAACAGCCAAAGCAATGGCTGTTATTTTTTTCAAGTCCTGTTCTCTATATTCTAAAAACATTCAAAAAATATTATCGCTTTTTCGCGCTGCATTCAATGCATAAATTTGCTTCTGGCATTGCTTCCAAACGCTTTGGATTTATTTGTTTTCCGCAATTTGAACAAATGCCATAGGTATTTTCCGAAGTTTTTTTAAGAGCGCCTTCAATAGTCTGAAGCTCCTTTTCTAATTCGTGTTCTACTGATAAGCTGCTTTCATAATTGGAAACCTCAACCGCGTTTTCATCTTGATGGCTTCCTATTTGTTCAAATTTTGTTTCATAATCACCTTTAACTTTTTTACTTTTCTTAGCAAATTTCTGCAACTGCGAAATTATCGCTTTTTTATGCGCGATTAATTTATCTTTAATCTTCTTTAATTTTTGATTTTTTTCTTCATTCATAGTTTTGGTCTTAGATTTATTTGTAAGCTTTCATAAAAAAACACGGCTCTCACTGTGCTTATATTCTAACATTATTTAATTCTTAAATCAATATTTTTGTCAAGGCGTAATCTGTGTTCGTCTGTGCTGGAAGTCAGTGTTTTTCTGTGTGCTATTAAATAATTCGACACTGATAAACACTGACTAAAGTCACAGAAAAACACAGATTAAAAATTTTAAAAATAAAAATCCAGCCAAATTAAAAAGGGCAGTTAAGTCCTAATTATAATTTTATGACCACTGGCCCTTTTTTAATCTTTATTTAGATTATTTCCCTTTTTCAGGGTGATAAAAAAGAAAGACGGCTACTTGAGCTTTACCTAAACACTAATATTAATGTTTAAATACAGCCCAAGTAACACATAATCATTTAAAACAAAGATTATTTTGAGTCTCTTTTAAGTTTAAAAGAAACTTTTAATCTCTCACCATTATCGCGTAGTTCTCATTTTTTATTTTTTTTATATTTATTTTTTGTTTATCTTTTATTTTTATTTTTTTAGATAAATTTTTATTTAAAAGAAAACGCTTCAAACAGTTAAGAGGAGACTAAATACAAAAGAAACTAAAGCCATTTTACTTTGAATTTTGCTTTATATGCAATCTACTTCCAATGTTAAATAAAATTATAAGAGATTTGTTTTTTATAAAGAACATTCCGTTTTTTATTTTGTATTCTCACCTCAATAGCTAAAGTATAGCATTAAATTAAACTTAAGTCAAGTGCCTAGACGAAATAGTTGTAATTCGCTAAAACAAGCCAAAAATAATCTTTTTAAAAAAATGCAGGGAACAGGCATGCCTGTTCCCTGCATTTATCTTATCAACAAGTTATCCACAGTTTATTTATCTTTATCGCCAGTATTCTTCTTTTTGCTTACCTTCTTCACTTTCTCATCTTTCTTGTCAGTTTTACTTTTTTTGACATCTTCCTTCTTGTCTGCCTTTTCTGCTTTCTTTACACTTTTTTTCTTCGTTTCTTTCACATCTTTCTTCTTCTCAACATCTTTTTTCTCGTCTTTTTCTACAGTTTTTTTCTGAACATACGGCTTAAGTCCTAATCTGTGGTCAGACGATTCAATTGAAATAATTTCAAACTCGTAGACTTTTCCAATTTCCATATCTTGAATTCCGCTGCCATCGTCTATTTTGGAAACATGAGCAAGACCATGAATGTCTTCGTCTAACTGAACAAATGCGCCAAATGGATTAATCTTTGTCACTTCTCCCTTTATTTTTTGCTTAATCTTATATTTCTCGTCTATCTTCTGCCACGGATCCTTTTCTAAAGCTTTAATGCTTAGCGATATTCTGTCGTCATCTATTCCGATTATTTTGCAATTCACTTTTTGTCCAACATTAAAGAATTTTCTCGGGTCGTCTATTAATTTCCACGCTAATTCAGAAATATGAACCAATCCTTCAAGATTTTCTCCAAATTTCACAAAAACTCCAAAATTAACTATTCCGCTAATTTCACCGTTAATTTCATCTCTAATTTGAAGCGAGGAAATTCTCTCTTTCTCTTTCTCTTTTTTGGTAGCTTTTTCACTAAGAATCAACTTTCCTTCATCCCTATCAATTCCAATTATCTTAACTTTCATATCTTTGCCTACGGTCTGCATCAAAAGGGATAAAATCTTGTTTTTGTCGCCATCGCTTACTCTTGGATAATAATCGCTGGAAAGCTGAGACGCGGGCAAAAATCCGATAATACCGATTATTTTTACCATCAAACCGCCCTTGTTTGCTTCAAGAATTTTTGTGGTGACAATTTCGCCTTCTTCCATCTTTTTCTCTAATTCTTTCCAAACCATCTCAAAACTTGTTTCTTTTAGCGACATTTCTACGAAGCCGTCTTCATTTTCTATATCAACAACAGTCGCGGAAATAGCGTCTCCCGATTTCAGGTTTTGAAACATACTAAGGCCCTCAAATTTTCCGCAACCATAAATAGCCCCTGTTCCAGCGGGACCAAGATCAACATAGATAATATTGCTTCCTATTTCCATGACGCTCCCCTTAGCTACTTCGCCGACTTTCGGCAGCTTCGGAGCGTTTTTGTCATTCAGCAAATTCTCCATCTCTGGTTTTGCGTTAAGTTTTTTCTTTAAATGTAAACCTAACATATTTGATTGTTCTCCTTTCTTACTAATATTTTCGGCTTCGCAAAAAACCGATAGTAATAGGAGTATAGTTTATATTTTTAAAAATGTCAATTGTTGAATTCATATGTTGAATTCATATAAAAATGTAAAAAAATTGACAGTGTCAAACCAATATAGAAATGTCCTACTTCCTCCAAAGTAGAAATGTCCTACTTGATTGAAATTAATTATCTTGCATATTCTATTTGTTGTTTCAGATCTATTGTTTTGCTGAATAAGAAAGGTTTTCTCCATGGAT
>DAOWDU010000005.1 GCA_030638825.1 bacterium
CATCCCTGGAGAAAACCTTTCCCATTTCACAAAACAATAAATTTAAAACAACAAGCGGAATATGTAAAATAATTAACTAATTTTATGAAGTAGGACATTTCTACTTTGGAACAAGTAGGACATTTCTATATTGGTTTGACAAAATTAGGAAACGGGGTTGACAGAATTTTAATTCAATGATAGTCTGGTATGATGTCATAAGGAGTGGGTTGTGGCAAATCTAAATGTAAAAATTGATCATTGACAAATAATCTTTTGGTTTGAATAGTGTTTGAATTTTTCAAACTTTGTTTTGGCCAAGGGATTTATAGAAATCCTTAAGGTGGTCACAGAAAATTAATGAATGGAGGAAAGTACATGAAAAAGAAAGTAACAATACTGGCTGCGTTAATAGTAATGATCAGTATAATGGCATTAGGCTGTACTGAAACAGAAAAAGGAGAAAGGGCAGGAATGCTTGATTCTCAACCCACGCAAACGCTTGAGTATTCAAACGAAAGAGAGGTGTTCATGGGTTATTTGGAACAAGTAAATAATCCAAATAATATCCAGTTCATTTACCTGTTTGATAGCTTTGGTCATGTCATTCATCGTGGCACTGTGATGGGCAAAACTGTAAGCGCCACAAAAAGCACTGAGCCTTATATACGGGCAATCAAAGACAGTAACACCTATAGCAACGAGGATACTGGTGCCGAAAATTTTGCTGGATATATTCCAGGAACACCACAGCTTATGAATCCGTCAGGAATGTTTGGTTCAGATACTCCTGGTGTTATTTGGATGGATCCGCAAGGAAATTTTCACGAATGGCATCTTGGTCCGTATCTTATAACATCCTATGCTATGACTATTGAAGAACCTGTAATAAGTTACAGTAATATTGATACTGAGATACAAAGAAAGGTTAATGCCATGGAAGCTAAGCTTAAAACTGGTGGAGACTTAACCATAGAAGAAAAGCAATACCTGATGGAAATCTAAAAGGAGGTAAGAACAATGAAGTCAAAAGGAATATTTGGCATCTTGATTTTTACGTTGGTTCTCAGTAGCGTAAGCGGTTGCCTTGGTTTTTTTGAGGGCTATGGCGAAAAGGCACAGGAAATGACTTCCGCTGACTATGTGATCGCACAGTATAAGTTCTTCATTGACAAATACAATGCGATAAGACAGCAGGGTTCAATGATTGCAAACGCTGATGTAGAGCTGGAAGAATTCAAGCTAATGCATCCGGACTCCCAATTCTGGACAAGATCAGAAAACGACATTTATGCCGATTTACGATCTAATAAAAGAAGTTATGTCATGATATACAATAGGTTTGTGGCAGACTACAATTCCAGAATGAGAGATCTGACCACAAATCAACCATGGATGAAACCCCAAGGATTTCCAGAAGAACTTAGTTCTTATATAGAAGGACAACCTATGGTAACTGAGAAAAATAATCAAACATTGGTAATGCCAAGTGAGATTCCCCAGTCACCACCAGGATGGGTTCCACCAAGTAGATAAAAATTACAATTGGAAGCAGAGTATTCAGCAACGCTGAAGCTCTTCTTCCGTTTTTTTATACCAAAAAATAATTTATTCATTGACTTAAAACCTAAAAAAAACTAAAATACTAATAGGAAGCTTGATGAGTTTAAAAAATAAAAAAATATTATGGAAAATGAAAATCAGATTTTAGAAATTTTGGAAGAGAATCAAAAAATAATAAAACAGACTTATGTGTCTGCTGAAAAGACAAGGAAGTATTTTCTTTATACCGCGATAGCGACAGTCTTGATGTTTGTCTTGCCGTTAATTGGATTGATAATTATAATCCCAATGTTCTTAGATAGCTATCTTGGATCGTTTGAAGGATTGATTTAAAGTAAATTTAAATAAAAATATTTATCTAATTTAAAAAGGTCGTGGATAAATATTTATTGGTATTAAATAATTTTTTAAAATTTTAACTTAACAAAATTATGAAGAAAAAAATTATGTTTCTGTCTTTGGCTTTTGTTTTGTCCGCTTCAATGGTTTTTGCTCAAGGAGCCGAGAATAAAAATAACGATGCGGGAAATTCAGAATTAACACAAGAAGACAAAGGAAATAGTGAAGAATCAAAACAGGGCTCAGATACTCAAGGAAATCAGTCTGAGTCTCCGCAGGGTAATGGCGCTGATGATCCTACTCAAGCACAAAATCAAGAGCAAGAACGAGAAAGAATCAACGAACAAACTGGCGAATCTAACAGAGAAATTGTTGGAAAACAGGCTCGTCAGCAAAATAGAGCCACTAATACAGAGCAGTTAAAAACGATGATCAAAAATAAAAAACAAGAAATGGATCAGGAAGTTCAAGGAATGGAAGATGAAAAACAGCAGAAGGTTTATCAAAATCAAAATAAAGTCAGAGAAGCGGTTCATGCGTTATTGGCAGCCGAAGATTTATTGGCAGCGGGAGAATCAACAGAAGGCAAAGATATTGGACATCAAGTTTCTGCGATTGCGAGAGAGTTTAATAATTCGGTAGACAAAACCATTCCAGCTGAAGAAAAAATTCAGAAGAGAAATAGAGTTGTCGCATTTTTCTTCGGAGGCGATGAAGAAGCGGCAGAGGATATATTAGAAGAGACAAATAAAAATAAAGAAAGAAGTGAACAGCTTAAACAATTAAAAGAACAATGCGATTGTGATGAAGGTGTTAGAAATATTATTCAAGAACAAATTCAAAACATTGAACAAGAGCAAAATCGCTTGGAGCAAGTAGCCCAAAAAGAAAAATCCAACAAAGGAATATTCGGCTGGCTTTTCGGATGGATAAAATAATAAATTTAAAAGGTTAGATTTTGTTGAAAAATATTACAGAAAATAAAAAATCGTTTTTAAAAACGGTTTTTTATTTTTGGCAATGTTTACTATATAAATTAAGCTTGTCGTATCAAGATTAAACTTGACACTCTTTTTTCTTTCGTCTATTATATCAATACAGATTGATATAATAGAAAATTTATGGAATTAAATTGCTGTAAAAATAAAAAGGCAAGAGAAGAACTAAGACAAGTAGTAGATTTTTTGAAAGCTATTTCCGAAGAAAACCGCTTGAAAATTTTGTGCATTCTGCAAAAACAGGAATTATGCGTCTGCGAGATCTGGCAAATCCTTGACTTGCCGCAGAATCTTGTTTCTCACCATCTGAAAATTTTAAAAGATTTCAATTTGGTTGAATGTAGAAAAGAGGGCGTAAAAATAATTTATTCGCTAAATCCAAAAAATACCAAGGAATATATTTCTTTGTTGTCGCGTTTTATATAAAAGACAAATCTTATTTAAATAATTAACACCAAAATTATGGAAAAACAATCAATTCAAATTTTAGGTTCAGGCTGTCCTGTCTGCAAGCAACTATTAAAAACAGTCAAAGAGATTGCCACTGAATTAAAAATTGAAGCAGATATAGAACATATCACGGATGTTGCCGAGATGGTTAAAATGGGAGTGATGACAAGTCCCGTTTTGGCAATTAACGGAAAACCCGTTTTAGCAGGCGGAGGACATAACAATGAGGAGATAAAGAAAGCTTTAGCTAATAATTTGCCTCAAGAGAAAAACGATAGTTGCTATTCTTGTGGATGCTGTTGTAAAAATTGCTAAATAACCTACTTTTATGGACATATTCAAACCTGCTCAAATATTTGCTGACATCGTCACTTATGATTGGCTTAATATAACTAATCAATATTGGGGTGATGCAATCAATTTTTTTGTTTACGACATCATAAAAATAACCCTGCTTCTTTTGGTTATTAATTATGTAATGGCGATTACTCGCTACTATTTTCCAATGGAAAAAGCGCGGGATATTTTGACTAAACGAAAATGGTATGGTCTTGATTATTTGCTGGCGGCTTTGTTGGGAGTTCTCACTCCGTTTTGTTCCTGTTCTTCAATCCCGCTTTTTGTCGGATTTGTCAGCGCCGGCATACCTCTGGGCGTAACGCTTGCTTTTCTGATTGCTTCTCCGCTAGTGAACGAAGCGTCATTATTTATTTTTCCGACAATGTTTGGACTGAAGATGACAATCGCCTATAATCTCCTTGGAATTTTTATAGCAATATCAGGCGGAATGTTTATTCAGCGATTGAAAATGGATAAATATATCAATCCTGAATTCTTAAAATTTAAATCCAGAAGCGATGTTGAAAAAGAAAACGGCGGCGAAAAAATTAAACTGAGTAAAAAACTGGTTTACTGGTGGAAAGATGGAATGCGAATATCAAAAAGCATTTTCCCTTATATCTTGATCGGTGTTGGACTTGGCGCGTTGATCCACGGTTTTGTGCCAAAAGATTTTGTGGAAACATATTTAACCATTAAAGATTGGTGGGCGGTTCCTTTAGCTACTCTTATGGGAATGCCGCTTTACGCGAATTCAATAAGTGTTATCCCAATTATTGAAGCTTTAACTCAAAAAGGAGCGTCTCTTGGAACCTCGCTTGCCTTTATGACCGCAACCGTAACGCTGTCAATTCCAAGCATTTTTATTCTTAAAAAAGCAATGAGCTGGCAATTGCTACTTGCTTTCTTAAGCGTTACCTCAATTGGAATTATGATCATCGGATATTTCTTTAATTATTTTATTTTCTAAGTTTATGAACAAAAAAATTATTATCGGGGTTATTGCTTTAACTTTTTTAGGAATAATTATTGTAATGGCAAAAAACAACAATCAACAATCTATTCCTAATGCAGGCGTTGCCAGCGAAACTGCGAATGAAATTCAGTCGTCAAACATTAAAAATTCCGTTGACAAGATAGAAATATATTATTTCCACAGAACGCAAAGATGTTATTCCTGTAATATTCTTAGTCAGTATACTCGGGAAATAATTGAGCAAAAATTTTCTGAAGAAATAAAAAACGGTAAAATTGAATTTAGAGAAGTGAATGTTGATCTTCCAGAAAATAAAAATACAGCTCTAAAATTTCAAGCCAGCGGTTCATCCTTGTTTGTTAATGTTATTAAGGACGGACAAGACGATATTAACCAAGATGCTAATGTCTGGCAATTGCTAAATAATAGATCTCAATTTGAAAATTACCTGACAAATAAAATAAATTCTCTTTTAGATAAATAATATGATAGACTTTGTTAACGCGTTGATAGATAGTTATAATATCCCGCTTCTAACCGCTTTTTTACTGGGAGTTTTAACTTCAATTAGTCCCTGTCCGCTAGCGACAAATATTACGGCAATCGCTTATATTTCCAGAGAAATAAAAACCGTTAAAAATACTTTGCTTAACGGTTTTTATTATACTTTGGGCAGGGGAATTAGCTACACTCTTTTGGCAACGCTAATTTATTTCGGATTATCCTCGTTTAAAATATCAAACATTTTTCAGGGCTGGGGCGACAAAATTTTAGGACCGATTTTGATAATTATCGGGCTAATAATGTTTGGGATAATTAAAATAAACATCGGCAGTCATAACGAAAAAATAGAAAAATTAAAAGAATGGCTGGCGACCAAGGGATACATCGGCTCTCTGCTTCTGGGAATTCTATTCGCCTTAGCCTTTTGCCCTTACAGCGGAGTTTTATTTTTCGGTGTGTTAATTCCATTGATTTTAAATTCATCTGAAAGTCTATTCCTCCCGCCTATCTTCGCTCTCGGCACGGGATTGCCGGTAATTATTTTTTCTTTCCTAATCGCTTTCAGCATGCAAAAAGTCAGCCAAGCTTTTCAGATTGTTCAAAAGGTTGAAAGGGTAATGAGATATGCCGTTGCTTCAGTATTCCTAATTTCTGGGGTTTATTATTCGCAATACTTGGTGAAATATTTAATAGGGTTATGATCGAAAAATAGAATAAAATAAAAAAATCGTTTTTAAAAACGATTTTTTTATTTTGGATAGGGAGTGTGGACCATAAGGGACTTGAACCCTTGACCTCTTCCATGCCATGGAAGCGCTCTAGCCAACTGAGCTAATGGCCCGAGATTAACTTATAACTAATAATTTATAACATTTTCTAATTTGTCGTGTGTTATGAGTTATGAGTTGACATTGTGTCCCCGGCAGGAGTCGAACCTGCATCTGAGGCTTAGGAGGCTCCTATTCTATCCATTGAACTACGGGGACTTAGCATCTTAATATACTTTAATATATCAGAATTTGTTGGATAGTCAATGTTTTGTGTCAATGAAAACATCTTGACAGTTTATTTATATTTTGTATATTTAGAGTAGAGGCGAGATTTATGATAGTACAATTAATAAAAGGAATAGATAAATGGATTGAAGATGGGAAAGAAGAAGCTGAGAATTACCGTATAAAATTTGAAGAAGACGGTAAAAAATTAAATCTCAGCACGAGAGGATTTTTTGATGAGATTGTTTTTCCAATTATCAATTGGATAATGGCAAAAGCAAAACCAGGCTAAAAGTCCTCTTTTTTTTTGGATTTATAAATATTAAGATTTCTACCCAGCTTTAGCTGAGGGTTTGTGAGATTTTAACCTCGCGAAGGAAAATAAATATTAAAATAATAAAACACAATTTAAACTAAATCTCGCGAGGTTAAAACCTCATAAACCGTGCGCTAAAGCGCCGTAGAAAAATTTAAATATGCTAACAAAAACAAAAAACTTTATTTTAGATTTGCTTTTTCCGATTAAGTGTTTGGGGTGCAATAAAGAGTTTGAAAATTTGGAGCCGAAAGATAAGTGGGTTTGTAGAAAATGCTTTGAGAAAATAGAAATAAAAAAAGAGCAGATTTGTCCAGCTTGCGAAAAGCCGAGTGAGAGCGGGAAGACGCATTATAAATGCCGAAAAGAAATTGCGCTTGACGGGTTGTGGATCGCGACCGATTTTAATTATGAGACAACGAAAGAAGCGATTTATAAATTCAAATTCAGGTTTATCAAAGATATTTATTTTCCGCTTTCGGAAATAATTATAAAAAGCGTTTTGAAAACTGATGA
>DAOWDU010000006.1 GCA_030638825.1 bacterium
TTTTTCGGTCATACTTATTAGTTTTTGTTCCATAATTTGTTTAGATTAATATTTAAATTATCTAAACTATTATGACACAAAAATTTCTAGGTAGGACATTTCTACTTTGCTCTACTAGGACATTATCATGTTGGAGCGACAGAATGTGAAAAAAGTTGACAAAAATCTATTGCGCTTGTATTATTAAAAACATTAAAAGGAGGGAGCAAAATGCCAACGCGCATTAAAAACAAAAATATGTCTCTTGATTTTTTCAGGGACGATGCAAGGTTTTCTATTTGTTTAGAAAATTTTGGATCGTCCCTCTGAATATGGACGGGTTTGTCGGGATATAGGAGGAAGAAAGAGGAATATAAATGAACAAGAAAAAAGTAGCAGCAGTGTTGACCACAATTGTGGCAACAGTAACGCCGGCGGCAGCAGCCATGCCGGCAGGTTTGATGGACACCATAAGAAGGAGCCTCCTAACGGGGGGCTGGTGGTGTTTCTGGTAAAATAGAACATAAGGAAGCCGGGCGTTTTAATACGCTTTGCGCTTCCGTTTTTTTTCGCTTGATAAATTCAAAATCTGTGCTATTATAAAATATATAATCAACTAACAAAAACAAAATGAATATCATTATCAAAGGCACTAATTTAGAGCTTCACAATGATTTAAAAGAATATGTCAATGAAAAAATTGGCGGGCTTAGGAAATTTGTTGAAAATGAAAATATAGATTCAAATAGCGTAATAGCCAGAGTTGAACTTGCGAAGACAACACGGCATCATCAGCATGGAGATATTTATAAAGCGGAAGTTAATTTACAGCTTCCAGGAAAGATGCTTAGAAGTGTTGAAGAAAGTGATGATATTTATAAATCAATTGACAATATGAAAGATGAATTGAGAGAAATGATTAACAGCTATAAAGATGAAAAGATTACAAGAACAAGACGGGGCGCGAGGATAATAAAAAAGCTTTTTCATCTTTCGCCAATGAGCTGGGTGAAGGGGGAATTTAAAAAAATAAATAGGAAAAGAGATAAGAGGTAAAGGTAAATAAGTAATTTTAAAACGCGAAGAAAGGTCATAAAATAGCGGAGAGGATTATTTGTTTTGTTAAAGGAGATTTGGGGTTGAAATAGTTGAGATAAAAAAAAGGCTTTTAAGGCTTAAAGATATTGAACTCAAAGCTAAAAAAGCCAATGCTTGCGAACACCATTATCATCCCAATTATGTACAGGATGACTCCTATTGTCATGACGATAACATTGATCGCCATTAAACCAAATGCGGGTGCAATTGCAAGAGCTACTCCTATTGCAGCCAACAACCATCCTACCCGAAAGTTACTTATTTTCACTATTTCACCTCCTTAAATTGTAATCCAAGCAAGAAAATCTTATTTGAATACTAACAAAATATCATATCACACTTAAAAATTATGTCAAGCCTATGTCAATCTTAAACAAAATCTTCGGTGATCCCAACGAGAAAGAATTGAAAAAAATTCAGCCGATTGTTGATGAGATAAATAAATTGGAAGAAAAATTCCAGAGTTTTTCTGATGAGGAGTTGAAAAATCAGACGAATGTATTTAGAGAGAGATTAAAAAATAAAGAAACGCTTGAGCAGATTTTGCCAGAGGCGTTTGCTGTTGTGAGAGAAGTTTCTAAGAGAGTGATGAAACAGAGGCATTATGATGTCCAGCTGATTGGTGGAATTGTTTTGCATCAGGGAAATATTTCTGAAATGAAAACGGGGGAGGGAAAAACATTAGTATCCACTTTGCCGATTTATCTAAACGCAATTTCTGGCAAGGGAGTTCATCTTGTGACAGTTAATGATTATTTATCAAAAAGAGACGCCAACTGGATGTCGCCGATTTATCATTTTCTGGGATTAAGCGTTGGCGTCATTCAGCATGATGTATCTTACATATTTGATCCGCAAGCGAAACCTGATGAAAATGAAGTAACAGTAGAAATGGAAAATTTAAGAGAAATTACCCGCAAAGAAGCTTACGCTTGCGATATAACTTATGGAACAAATAATGAATTCGGGTTTGATTATCTGCGTGATAATATGGCAGTGGCGAAAAAAGATATGGTGCAGAGGGAATTAAATTTTGCGATTGTTGATGAAGTAGATAGCATTTTAATTGACGA
Organism: bacterium; assembly: GCA_030638825.1. GTDB lineage: Bacteria > Patescibacteriota > Minisyncoccia > JAHIHE01 > JAGLIN01 > JAGLIN01. Next base: position 2,151 of record DAOWDU010000006.1, read on the forward strand.
AGCGCGAACTCCTTTGATTATCTCCGCGCCAGATACGGAATCAAACACAATGTATCAGACTTTTTCACAGATTGTGCCGAGATTAAATAAGGAAAAAGATTACACTGTTGACGAAAAAATGAGAGCGGTGAGTTTAACGGATGAGGGCATAGAAAAAGTGGAAGGGATATTAGGAATGAAGGATATTTACAGCGAGGGCGGAATAATGACTGTCCATCATTTGGAGCAAGCGTTGAAAGCGGAAATTTTATTTAAGCGAGATAAAGATTATGTCGTCAAAGACGGCGAAGTTGTAATCGTTGATGAATTTACGGGACGGATGATGCAAGGGAGAAGATTTAGCGAAGGGCTTCATCAGGCGATAGAAGCAAAAGAAAAGGTAAAAGTTCAAAAAGAAAGCAGAACATTTGCGACGATAACTTTTCAGAATTATTTTCGGCTCTATAATAAACTTGGCGGGATGACAGGAACCGCGCTGACGAATGCAGAGGAATTTTCTAAAGTTTATGAATTAAATGTCGTGGCAATCCCACCGAACAAAACAATTGTTAGAAAAGATTTAAATGACGCAATTTATAAAACAGAAAACGGCAAATTCACAGCGTTAATTCGCGAGATAAAAAAACGAAATGAAAAAGGACAGCCAGTTTTAGTTGGCACAATTGCGATAGACAAATCAGAGTTGCTTAGTGAAATGCTAAAAAGAGAAGGCGTTGAACACAATGTTTTGAACGCAAAATTTCATGAAAAAGAAGCGTTGATTATTTCTAACGCTGGACAAAAA
>DAOWDU010000008.1 GCA_030638825.1 bacterium
TATTTTATCGTATTCAAGCGATAAATAAATACCGCCAATACTTATACTATAGCTATGTTTTGCCTTTTGTCAATCGTTTAATCCTATATCCCGAATTCAAACCCTCAGAGCAACACTTCTCGTAAATTTTAGGTTCTACCCATCCTACTGTGGGTATCATAAAAAGCCTTTAAATAAAGTCTTTTTGGAAGTGGCTCCCCCTACTGGACGCATTCAGAACCTTTAACTGGAAGGGGTTAAACCTGGAATTTGGGTTATTGAAACAATATAACTTCAAACAGGTCTTACTAAAACCTTTTTCCTGACGATGCAAATCAAAGAAATAATTACATTTGCGAACAAAAGGTACCTGACCCCTTTAATCCACCCCATATCAATTATTGGTTTTGCCACAACACCCTCAACCGCAGTACTGCCAACATGCTCGATTACAACATTGTCATTTGCCAATATTGTGAGCAATAATTTTTTCTAGACTTCAAATAGCTTGTGCCATTGCTTATGGTGCGCAGTTAATTTTACCGTTCCTCTTTTTAATCCAATCATAAAATTAATATATACTGTTTTTTAGAAACTATAATGCAAAGACTATATCATCATTTGGCGGAATACTGTTTGCGGAACAATCCGGGAATGAAGTGATTGCAAAAAAAGGAAGTTGTCCTGTTTCAACGAGTTCAACATAAATCATTTTGGTGGCCTGCAATTTTATTCCCGTAATCGTATTAACTACGACATCACTTTCGCCAATGCACCTACTTCGATGGGTGGGTTTAATATTTTTCTTATCACCAGCACTCAAGTTCCCCACCGACAAGCAATTCATTTTTCCAACAGAAAAATCGAATTCAAAAGTAAACGCAAAAAGCCCCTTTTCATTCTCAGGAATCCAATCAACTTTATTACTTAAAATTAATTGTGTAAATTTTTCCTTAATTAATTCTAAAAGTTTTTTTGGATTTTCAATTCCAGTTATATTTTTATCAAATTTTGTTCCTATAGTTTCAAGCGCATATTCTATATCATCTTGAGAAATGTATGACGAAATATACTTTTTCTGTGAATAGTCATAATACCAATAAGGCTTATTGAGTAAGGTTGCCTTATAAGAATCATCAACAAGCTCAAAATGTCGCAGAATATGAAATTCATTGGTTGGATTTATTGCAAATTTATCTAATGACTCCATATAGCAAAATTATTTCCTTAAATACTCTATTGCATCCTGCATTTTCTTATTAAAATTATCCTCAGTATTTATACACTCAAACCCATGCTTCACCGTTTCTCTAATAAAATATTGACCATAAGAGCACAATGCCTTGGCTGACAATAATATCGTGTCCACCTCTTTTGTATTGCCCGCAATCCAACAATTATTTTTATTTTTCAACAAACCATTGTAGATTTTTTTCTCATCCATCTTGCACAAATACACAATTTTTATATTTTTATTATCTTTATAACTTTTCATCAAACTAGGGAAATAAAAGGGGTCAGGTACCTTTTTCTTGAGTCTTTATTATTCTACTGTTTATTTTATTTTATCACAATAACAAATATAAATACACCCATAAGTTCGAATCCTATTAAGGGTTATAAAAAATAACCGCTTAGATAGGCGGTTATTTTGATTTGCTCCGCGAGAGGGATTCGAACCCCCGACCAATTGGTTAACAGCCAACTGCTCTACCACTGAGCTATCGCGGAATATACGTGATTTTTTGTAAAACAAAATTGTTTCGCTTTGGACGGATCCCTAAAGCAAAACAATTAATATCTATTTGCTCTATAAAATTTCAAAAGATTCTATAAGTAAAACCACTATAATAATATACTATCAAAACTTCATTTCGTCAACACACGCAATCATCATTTAAACATTTTTACATATAAACATTCAAACAAAACAAATCACTTTGCTGTCATGTGCTATGTATAACAATTTAGCAATACAGCAATTTAACAATTTATTTTAATAATCAATCAACTTCTTTGACTCTTTGTGTTTTCTTATTTTTTCAAGAGCTTTTGCTTCAATTTGGCGGATTCTTTCTCTTGTTACTCCAAATTCCTGTCCAATTTCTTCCAAAGTATGCGCGACTCCGTCTTCAAGTCCGAAGCGAAGCTTCAATATTTTTTGTTCTCTCGGGGAAAGTTCTACGAGAATTTCTTTTATATATTCTTTGAGCAATTGTCTGCCTGCGGTTTGCGAAGGAAGAACGGTGTCCGTGTCTTCTATAAAATCACGAAGAGTGCTGTCATCATCGTCCTCGCCGATAGAAGTTTCAAGCGAAACTGTGTCTTGGGAGATTTTCATAATATGCCTGACTTTTTCAACTTCAATTCCCATTTCAGAAGCAATTTCTTCCGGCATTGGTTCGCGTCCTAGATCCTGAACAAGACGTCTTGTTGTTTGAGAGAATTTATTTATTGTTTCAACCATATGAACCGGGATCCTTATAGTACGAGACTGATCTGCGATAGCTCTCGTGATCGCCTGACGAATCCACCATGTCGCGTAAGTTGAAAATTTATATCCTTTTCTATAATCAAATTTTTCTACAGCCCTGAATAAACCGATGTTCCCTTCTTGAATTAGATCCAATAAGCTTAAATTAGCGCTTCTCCCAACATATTTTTTTGCAATACTCACGACCAAGCGAAGATTCGCTTCGGCAAGATTCTGTTTTGCCGCAACATCGTCCTTTTCTTTCCTTTTTGCCAACACAACCTCTTCTTCTCTGGTCAAAAGAGGAACTCTTCCTATTTCCCGAAGATACATTTGAACGGAATCATTTGATATATTATCAAGAGATAATTCATTAATTTCTTTTTCAACCTCCTTTTTGCTTTTCTTGCTTTCATCTTCCTTGTTTTCGGAAACATCAATTATCTCAACAATACTTTCAACTCTGATGTTCTCTTGCTCAAGTTTTTCATATAGCGTTTCAAGTTGTTCTATGTCGTTTTCAATATCGGGAATAATATGTATAATTTCTTCTTCCGTAACAAATCCTCTTGTTTTTCCTCTACTTATTAATTCTGTAATTTGGCTATCAATGCTTATAGTCTCCTTTTTAATTGCTGTCTTCTTGCTTTTTCTTGTTATGTCTTTTGCTTTCAAACCAGCTCTCTTCTTAGTTATTGCTTTTAATTTTACAGATATTTTTTGCGTTTTTTTTGTTATTTTTTTCTTTCTTGGTTCGTTTACGGATTTTTTACTTTTAGAAATTACACTCGTCTTCTTTTTAGAGTTTCTGGATTTTTTAGCAGAAACCTTTTTTTTCTTTTCAGTTTTTTTCGCAACAGTTTTTGAAACAACTTTTTTCCTTGCAGTTTTTGATTTGTTTTTTGATATTTCTTTTTTGTTTACTTTTTTTGTTTTCATAAATATTAAACTGTTAAATGGTTATATTGAAATAAATTGTTAGATTGTTAGATTGTCACTATAAGTCTATGTTTTACTTTAAGCTTGCCGAAACATTAAACAAATTTTGAATTTGTCTTGCTGAATCCATTCGGAAAGCTCAGAACAAGCTTATTTCAGCATCCTTGAACTGCTAAATTTAGATTTGTATTTTTGATAAATTGTTTTTATAATTCCTCTTTTACAAATTTAAAAATTATACGAAAAGTATTATTTTTTGAGATAAACTGGATTCCCGTCGGAGTTTATGCTAAATTTAGTTCAGTGCGGGAATGACATAAATAATGGAATTATTTTAACAAATTAGTATAATTTAATAAAATATAGCTTTCATCCTTGTAAAACTATTTGATGATTTATAGGTTATATTTGTTGTAATATACCGTGGATTCTGAAACGAGTTCAGAATGACAGCAATATTGTATTGTTGAATCGTGAGTTTAAGACAAATTATATATCCAGATCACTAAGCTCGTCAGTATATTTTTTATGCGTTTGCATATCCTCTTTACTCGCGTCATCCCCTTCATTTTTTATTTTAAAAGCGATCTTCTCTAGTTCTCTTTCTAGCACTATTTTTTTTAAATTAATAATACAAGCTTCTGCTTCTTTGCGAAGATCATCTATTCTCTCAAGCTCTGATTCAATGCTAAGCGCGGATACATCCCACAAGTACGATAAACTGTCTTTTTCGTTTTTATTTTCTTCCTCTGTTGATATTTCTTTTTTTAATTTAGCAAGAATTTCATCATTTAATTTATTCTTTTCAGCGTATAAATTCTTTATCATCTCATAAATTTTTTTAATTCTTTTGTTAAGCAAGAAATTGTCCAAATTTGCAAATAGATCTCCGAAAAAATGAGGATATAGTATTATAAATCCCAGTATTCTTTTTTGAAGTTGCTCTTCTTTGCTGACTTCTTTTTTCTTTTCTGAATTATTTTTATTAGGTTGATCTCTAAAACCGGATCGATCTTGCTCTAAAGCGATCAGGGAATCAAGAATCGCTTTTTCATCAATTTTCAATTTTTCTGAAAGTTTTTTTATATAATGATTTTGTTCAATTTTATTTGAGATCTTAGATATAACATTCAAAAGCTCTTCCGCTATTTTTTTCTTTCCTTCAATCTCGTTCGCGTCATATTTTGCGAAGATACTTTCAAAATAAAACTCCATAATTGCCTTTGGGGTTTTAACCGTTTCTTTCCACAGATCGGGATTATTTTTCACACAGTCTGCCGGATCTTTTCCTTCCGGAACGGTTATAACGCTTATATTCATTCCCTCTTGCAAGGCCAATTCTATTCCTCGTCCTGCCGCTTTGATTCCGGCAGAGTCCATATCAAAAGAAAAAGCGATATTATCCGTGTATCTTTTTATAATTCTTAGCTGGTCTGCTGTTAGCGCTGTTCCGGAAGTTGCAACTACATTTTCAACGCCAGCTTGAAACGACGCGATAACATCCATATTTCCTTCAACCATTATACACAGATCTTTTTTTCTTATTTCCACCTTGGCTTTATCAAGCCCGTATAAAACTCTGCTTTTATTATAAATTACTGTTTCCGGAGTGTTTATATATTTTGCTTGACTTTCATCTGTGCCAGGCATCACACGAGAGCTGAATCCGACGGTTTGTCCGCTCGCATTGCTAACGGGAAACATTATCCTTCCTCTGAATCTGTCATAATATCCTCCTCGATCTTTTTTAACGGTCATTCCGGCAGAAAAATTTTCACTTTCCCGGTAACCTTTTTTCTGTAGAAATTTGCTTAATAAATCCCATGAATCAGGCGCGTAGCCGAGTTGAAACTTTTCTATTATATTTCTTGAAAGCCCTCTGTCTCGTAAATACTCAAATGCTTTCTTGCCTGTTTTTATTTTCAGGCACTCCTCATAAAACTTTCTGGAAACATCAAGAACTTCCAGTACTCTGCTTTTTTCTCCGCTGTTGTCATAACTGCAACGCTCAAGCCGGACTCCGGCTTTCTCGGCAAGCAGTTTTAACGCGTCTCGAAATTCCAATCCTTCCATTTTCATAACAAAAGTAAAAATATCCCCTCCTTCATTGCATCCAAAGCAATACCACATTTGACGTTCCGGACTTACCATAAAAGACGGGGTTTTTTCATTGTGAAATGGACATTTAGCTTTCCAATTTCTTCCTGCTCTTTGAATCTGAAGATAGCCAGAAATAACCTCCTCAACGCTCAATCTTGATTTAATTTCATCTACTTGAGAATTCAACATAAAAACACGATAAATAAATTATCCTGCTTTTAGATTAGCATTTTAACCGATTTAGGTCAAACAAATTAGTTTTAGAATTTTTAGAATAAGAGCTTTAGCCCGATAGTCTGACTATCGGGCTAAAGCTCTTAGAGCCTGTTTAAAAAGTTTATTTTCGGGTAGGCGCGAGCCCTTGCTCGCGCCAGAAATAGCTCATCTAAACGGTTCAAGCGAGGGCTTGAATCTACCCGGTAGAATTTTTAAACAGACTCTTACTCCAAGAAAAAATCGTTATTTTTCTTTTATATCCTTAGAAGTAATAATTCCTTTAAATTCCGCATAATAAATTTTATTGGATGGCACATTCTCGCGAACCAAAGTATTAGGTCCGATTTGAACATCCGTTCCAATCAGTACTCCTGGCATTAAATTTACCGCTACGCCGAGATGCGTATTATCACCGATGATCGCGCCAAGCGCCGTGAGCTTTGTTTCTACCCGCTTATTTTTCACAAAGGGATTAATTTCCTTGCGGTTCATTCTGACATTAGCTGTGATCGCGCCAGAACCGATTCGCGCATCTTCGCCAATGATAGAATCACCGAAAAAGCCTGCGTGAATATGGCTGCGAGATTGAAAAATGCTTCGTGTTACTTCCGCATTGGCGCCGATCAAAACTCCATCTTCCAAATTTGTGTATTTTCTAATGAGAGTGTTGTTGCCGATCGTACAGCCCTTACCGATATAACAAGGACCTTTAATTACCGCGTTTTCAAAAATAATCGTATTTTCTTCTATAATAACTAATCCCTCTATAATCGCACTTTTGGCAATTTTAACGCTCTTATGAATTTTTTGCTTCCTAACAAAACTATCCATTATCATTCTGCTAACTTCAAACAAATCCCACGGATACTTCAAAGTCGGAGTTGTCTTTTCCGTAATCACCACTTTGACATTTTTCTCTTTCATATATAATGCTAAAGCGTCTTCATAGGCGTAGTCATGCTCTCTAACTCTTTTATAATAACCAAAAAAGTCTTTTGGCAATAGATAGATTCCAACAACTTTTATATCAGATGGTTGTTTGCCTGCTTCCGGTTTTTCAACCATTGAGAGGGCTTTGTCATCTTTTAATTCTAAGATTCCATAATTCCAGGGTTTATCTGTTTTAGCTCCCAAAAGAACCAAATTTGTGCCAGTGTTTTTTTGTTTTTTGATCATTAGATTTAAAAAGTCATCCGCGTTGAAAACATACGGATTCAAAACAAAAAAATTATTTTCTTTAATTAAAGACTCAGTTTTCATTATAGCGTCGCCCATTCCTTTTGCTTTTTCTTGCGTTACATAAGAAAGTTTGACTCCAGAAAAAGAGCCGTCTCCCAAATATTTCTCAAGATTAGAATCTGACGACTGGACAATGATAATATCTTTTATCCCCGCACGTTTAATTGCCTCAATTGTCCACTCAATCAAAGATTTGCCCATTATTTTAACAAGGGACTTATGTTTTTTTTCTGACAATGGCCAAAAACGCGATGACTCGCCAGCAGCGAGAATAATTGCTTGCATATTTTTAGTGTTAAATATTTAGAATTATGTATTTAGTATTAAACGCTTGATACTTGATACTAAATACCTGGTACTAATTTACAATGACATTATTAATTTCGCCAAAATCTCCGGATCGTGAAATATCGGACCGTCTTTTATTAAAATATTATTGCCTATAAATTTCTTATCATCCAGTTCTTTATCTATTTTTACTGGCTCTAAGATTCCCACTGCATTTTTCTTGTGTTCGTCAATTCTTTCTTTTGAAGAGATTTCTTTATTATAGATCACAAAATCCAAAGGACAGCCTATGTATTTTTCCATTTTATCAGAAAAATCCAAAACAGAAAAGCCGTTTGTTTCACCGTGCTTGGTCATAGTGTTACAAACGAATACTTTTTTTGCTTTTGTTTTCTGCAATGCTTCTGCAATTCCATCTGGCAAAAAACACGGCAACAAAGATGAATATAGATCACCCGGACCGATCACGATCAGATCGGCTTTAGAAATAGCATCTATAGCAGGCAAATATGCTTTAACTTTTTTAGTTAAAAGAAGTTTTTTGATCTTTAATTTTGGATCATGTCTTTGAGGAACATCAATTTCATCTTCCCCAAAAACAACTTCTTCATTTTCTAAAATTGCGTAAATATGACTTTGTTCTATTGTAGCAGGAAGAGCTTTGTGATCTTTTATTTCCAAAAATTCGTGCGAAATTTCCATTGCTTTTTCAAAATCCTGAAAGATATGTTCTAACCCGCTCACAAAAATATTACCGAAAGAATGACCCTTGTGTCCCCCATCAAAGATTTCCCGTCCAATTCGCAAACCAAAGAGTTCTTTCTTCCAAGAAGGGGCATCAGAAAGAGCGATAAGGTGTCTTCTGATATCGCCTGCTGGCAGAGTTTTGAAGTCTATCCTGAATTGAGCGCTGGATCCGCCACTATCAAGCATGGAAGAAATAGCGGATAATTTTACGGAATATTTTTTCAGACCGGTTAATGTCGTTTTTGAAATTGCGCTTCCACCGCCAAAACAAACTATTTCTTTTCTCATTGCAGATTAGATTAAAGATAAAATAATTTTTGCCAAAACATCTGGGTCATGAACTATTGGACCGTTTGCGTCAAGGAATAGATCAGCGCCAACTATTTTTGGACTTATTTTTTTGGAAAGTTTTTTTCTATCAAATTTTACATAATCATAAACAAGGTGGCTTTCTTTCTGATATTCAGAGATTTTGGTTCTTGACGGAATTTTCTGATTATATATTACATAATCTAAAATATTTTTCCCTAAATATTTTTCAACTTCATTAACAAAATCAGATACAGTATAAGTAGTCGTTTCGCCAAGTTTTGTCATCGCGTTGCAAACATAAACCTTTTTCGCCTTACTTTTTTTCATCGCTTCTGCTATTCCTTTGACTAATAGATTCGGCATTAGAGAAGAATAAAGATCCCCCGGTCCAATCACAATAAAATCCGCGCCCAAAAGCGCTTCTTTTACTTTTTCACTAATTCTTACTTCTGGCTTAAGCCAAACTTTCTTTATTTTTAAGAATGGATTTCTCAACGGCAAATCTATTTCACTCTCTCCATTCAGGATATGCCCATTTTTTAATTTCGCGTATATATTGCATTTATCCAAAGTAACAGAAAAAGCTTTTCCTTTTGCCCCAAGCAATCTTTCAATTTCTTCCTTGCCCTCTTCTATTCCTCTTGTTTTTTCAAGCGCTGCCAATAGAATATTTCCAAGCGTATGAGTATCCAGTTCACCGCCTTTAAATCTATAATTTATTAACTCCAGCATACCTACATTATCAGAAAGAGCGGCAATAATTCTTCTAATATCTCCCGCTGGAGATACATCATACGATCTTCTTAACTTCCCCGTAGATCCACCGCTATCCACCATCGAAGTAACTCCCCAAAGATTTTGACCCAATTTTTTAAAAGCCTTTAGTAATGGGATAATGCCGCTTCCCCCACCAATGATAACTACTCTTTTTACTGAAGAATTTTGTAAATAAAGTCCTTTATGCGTCCTGATAAAAACTTCTGGATGATCAACATTCAAATCTTTCGCGATTCCAACTTTAACAATAAATTTTAAAAATCCAGCGTATCTTATTATCGGCTTGTAATCTCCTTTTGCCTTAATTCCGAATTTATCAACATAAATAATTTCTTTAGCTCTTGAAGTTTTTGCTAAAAGCTCTCTGTAATTTCTCATTTTTTCCGGATCGCAAACTAAAATTATTTCTCCCTGAGTCAAAACTTCAATCGCGCTATCAAAAATTATCGGGCCATAAACAGTCTCGGCTTGAGTTCTGGCTATTTCTTCAAATTTAGTTTCCAATTCCTGAGACAATCCTCGATTACCAACAATGACAACTCTTTTTGTTTTTACGAATTTATTTGTTAAATCTTCAGAGAAATCAAGTTTTAAATTTTCTTCAATCTGTTTAATTTCTTCTTCTTTTATAGGATGATAAGCGCCAAACTTTTCCGTAATTAATTGACTGACAATGTAATATTGCTCGGCTACGGTTTTTGTCGCCATATTTGAAATCTGATCTCCGCAGATCATTGGAATTACATGAGTAGCAAGTCTTGCTATAATGGAGTTTTTATTGCTTGTAATGGCAATTTTAACTTTTGCTTTGCTATTTTTTAAAACTCTGACGATCTCGTCTGTTTCTCCTGAATGGCTGATAACGATCAAAGTGTTAGCTGAAAAGTTTTCTACTTCGTTGGCATAAAGAACTCTTACGTTGACACCAAGTTTATCCGCGATTGATACGGCATTTAAGCCAGGCAGATCAATACTGCTTGAAATTCCTGTTATCAAAATAGGCTCTTTTAAAAGAGAAGAAAACTTCTTCAAAGAAATCTTTTTTCTTTTTCTAAGAATCTTAGGGATTTCATTTATTTCTTTTTCTATGGCAAACTTCATATTTTCAGATTGAAAGATAAAATAATTTTTGCCAGAACATCCGGGTCGTGAAGTATCGGACCGTTTGGGTTAATAAACAAGTCAGCGCCAACTATTTCCGGTTTTACTCTTTTAGAAAGATTTTTTCTATCAAATTTTACATAGTCAAAGACAAAGGGTTCTTCTTTTTGATACTCTCGAACTGTCTCCATGGAAGGAACCCTCTGATTATAAACAACAAAATCTAAAACATCTTTTCCTAAATATTTTTCAATTTCTGAGACAAATTTGGAAACATTATATCCATATGTCTCTCCTAGTTTTGTCATCGCATTACAAACAAAAACTTTCTTGGCTTTACTTTTTTTTATTGCTTCCGGAATCCCCTTTACTAAAAAATTTGGAATTAAAGAAGAATAGAGGTCTCCTGGTCCGATAACAATAATATCAGCATTTAAGATCGCTTTTTGCGCGTCCGGATAAATTTTTGATCGTGGCTTTAGCCAAACTTTTTTTATTTTCAAGAATGGATTTCTCAGAGGAGTGTCTATTTCATCTTCTCCTTCTAGAATCTGTCCATTTTCCAGTTCTGCATAAAGCGTAGGATTATCCGTAGTCGCTGGAAAAGCTTTTCCTTTTGCCCCAAGCATTTTCTCTATTTCTTCCTTGCTAGACTTGAAGTCGTTTACTCTTTCCAAGGCGGCAAATAGAATATTTCCGAAAGTATGGCTGTTTAGCTCCCCGCCCTTAAATCGGTGATTTATTATTTCAGTGGCGTTAGGATGATCAGAGAGAGCGGCTATTAATCTTCTAATATCTCCCGCTGCCAGAACTTTGTAGTCTTTTCTCAGTTTTCCTGTTGAACCTCCGCTATCTACCATAGAAGTGATACCGCAAACATTGTGACTTAATTTTTTAAAAGCTTTTAGCAGAGAAGGAATTCCGCTTCCTCCTCCGAAGACAACAACATTTTTAACATCTCTGAAAAGTGGAGACTTGAATCCTCTCACTGTTCTCATCAAAATTTCAGGATGGTCAATGTCCAAACTTTTAGCCTTTCCAATTTTAGCAATAAAATTCAGAATACCGGCATATCTTATTAATGATTTATAGCGACCGCTGCCGATGATCTTTAATTTATTTATATAGATTATATCACTGACTCTCGCAGCTTTTTTCAAGGCAATGTTATAATCAGTCATTTTTTCCGGTTCTATTATCAGAATTATCTCTCCTTGAGTCAGGACTTCAACAGCGCTATAAAAAATTATCGGACCCAAAATGGCCTCGGCTTGAGTTTTGGTCAATTCCTGAAATTTGGTTTCCGTTTCTTCGGACAATCCTCGAGAACCGATAATAACCACTCTTTTCGCGGATACAAACTTATTAATGATCTCTCTGGAAAATCCAAGTTCTAGATTGTGCTTGATCTGTTTAATTTCTTTATCTTCGATCGGTTTATAATTTCCAAACTGCTCTAAAATTAACTGGTTGATAATGTAATATTCCTCAACTACTGTTTTTGTCGCTATATCTGAGATTTGTTCTCCGCAGATCATTGGAATTACATGAGTAGCATATTCCGCAAGAGTTGAATTTTTGTTGCCGGTAATGGCTATTTTAACTTTTGCTTTGCTTTTTTTCAGAACCTGAATAGCTTCCTCGGTCTCTCCGGAAAAACTTAGGGCGATCACCGTATTTGCTGACAAATCGGAAACTTCACTAGTATAACGAATCTTCACGTTAATACCCATTTTATCAGTTAATTTCTCTACGCCCCAACCGGGAAAATCAATGCTGCTTGAAATACCCGTAATTAAAATTGGCTCTTTTAAGAGAGAAGAAAATTTCTTCAAAGAAGTTTTTCTTCTTTTTCTAAGAACTTTAGGAATTTCATTTATTTCTTTTTCTACAGCAAATTGCATATTTTCAAATTAAGATTTAAAAATTTTTCTTTATTTATAGAATACTATATTATTGAATTTTAGTCAAAAAAAAGCAGAGGTTGTTTTCCCTGCTTAGAGTTATGGTTCAAAGTGATTGAGGTCATTGATCAGCTTCAAAACACTTATTCTGGAGCGATCGTCCTCCGGCAACTCATAGATATCTTCTAAAGAAACTATCTCCAATGCTTCTCTCATTGACAGAAGAACTTCCGAAACCGACCTTCTGGGACCGAATATCCAACCATCGGCGCAATGAGGCTCTATTTCACAAGACGTTACTCTTGCAAGTCGTTCCTCATTGAAGATATTTTCTCCGCCAGACATATCGCTAAAGAAAAATTCAGGAGACAGTTTTCTCAAAGCGCTTAGTAGAAGTGCGTCAGAGTCTTTTGTTGGTCTGTTCAGATATGGTTCCGTGACAACAACATTGCGAGGAATAATTTCTACTCCTCCTTCCACTCTCCTATAATTGAAGAAATAATTATAGGTGATGAGCGCGTGTCCCATTATGTTCGTTGTCCGAATACCTTTCCTGATCAGAGATTTCAAAAGATCATTTATTAGCAACCAATGCTCCGTACTTTTCAGTCCATAGACGAAATAGTCTATTGGGACCTCGTTGTTGGCGATGAATGTTGGATCCACAGAAACAACAGGAAGAATCTCGTCTTCTTCGTTGTCATAGATATAACATCCATTTCCATCAGCCAAAACTGTAAATCCTGGACGACCCAATCCTATATTAGAAATTGCCGTCTTGAAAATTTTTCCTCCGCGCTTTTCATTGACAACAAGGGACGCAAACGGACTGGGATAAATTGTCTTTGTTAAGTCTTTATTCCAAACCCAATCATCTCCTTTGATATCAGTTCCTTGTGGAGCTCTCTGTTCCAGCAAATACAAATATTCATCTTTGCTGATAAGGATCCTTCCTCGCGCGCTTTTGACGGTTCTCGCCAATCCTCGCGCCATCTCAATTAATTCTACCGGCATTTATTATCACCTCGTTTGTTTAGTCTTTTATGACTGCTCAAATCATAATTCCAAAAGCCTAATCTGTCAAATAGATGACAAAACAAAAATAGCAAATGATTCTATTTTAGAAATAAAAAAACAGGGCGAGAACTGAAGTTTCA
>DAOWDU010000018.1 GCA_030638825.1 bacterium
AGCGACAGCTGGCGGGACTACTGCAGATTTGAGCATCACGCCAAGCGGAGGATTTGGCGCGGGGGATTATTCAGAATGGATGAATATAGATATAGACACTTGGAACACAACTGGAACTTATTACAAAAAATGGACAGAAACAAGCGATAATTCTTCTTTAACTTCAGCTCATACCGTCGGCGATCTTTCCGCAAGTACATATTACACTGTTTGGTACACAAAATCAGGAGAAGACAAAACAAGACTGACAACCGAGCAAGCAGACGGCTCAAGTCAGATAGCCTTTACTTATGATCAAGGATATTCAGATGTTATTTTTGAAATAGAAGAAGACGATAACGCGCCAGCCGCTTTTGAACTTTCTTCCCCCGCGAACAATTCTTGGACAAATGACAACACCCCGACATTATCCTGGAACGCGTCATCAGATACAGAATCAGGATTGGCAAAATACCAGCTTTGGATAAACGACACGCTTGATAAAGATAATATTGATTCTTCAGCCACTTCCACGACGCCAACTTCCGCTTTGTCAGATGGCAGTTATACCTGGTACATCAAAGCGATAGACAATAATAGCAATGAAAGGCAGTCAACTTCCACTCGAACGATAAACATTGATACCGTTTCCTCCTTTGCCACTTTTGATTCTAGCGCTCCTGCTAATCCAACTAATCAAAACACAACCGATGTTACCGTGGCAGGAACAGATATTACCCATTATAAATACAAATTAGATGATGGCAGTTATAGCAGTGAAACAGCGATTGCCGTTCATCTTGCTTTGTCTGATTTAACCGATGGCGAACATACCATTTCTTTAATTGGCAAAGACACCGCTGGCAACTGGCAGGCGGAAGGATCAGCGACAACGCATACTTGGACCGTAGATATTACCTCTCCTGTTATTTCTCTTGTCTCTCCCGCTAATAATAGTTCTACTGGGGACAATACTCCAACATTAACTTGGTCTGGTTCAGACGCCACTTCGGGTATTGCCAAATATCAGCTTTATGTTGATGGAAGCTTAGACACTGATAATATTAGTAGCAGTGCCACTTCTGTTACCCCAACCGATTCTTTATCTTGTGATTCTCATACCTGGTATATTAGAGCTTATGATAATGTTGATAATTATACCGATTCATCAACCTTCAATCTGATAATATCCTGCGGAAGCGGTTTCATTTCTTCATCTCCTCCAATCATCTCCTTGTCTCCAAACCAAACTTTTGAAATAATTACAATAAATAATCAATCAATAATTAATTTAAGCCAAGTAGAAAATGCTTATCAAATAGCAATATCAACAACGCCCGATTTTGAATTTGTTTCTTGGGAGCCATATCAGGAAAATGTAGTTTTGCCTGATGCTAAAAAAGTCTATCTTAAATTTAGATCTGAGACGGGAGGAGTATCTGAAGTTTATGAAGTAGAGACGAGGCAGTGCCTCGTCTCTACTAATCTTCTTAACGGCTCTTTAATCAGAGCTATCAACAATTACAAAGTCTATATTATCAACAATCCTTCAATAGGCTCAGGACAGGCTTACATCAGACACATCATAGATGAAATAATCTTTACCTTCTATGGACATTTAAATAAAGACAACATCCAAGAAATAGATCCTTCTTTAATGGATAATTATCAGGAAAGTTATTTAATCAGGGAAATTAATGATTACAAGGTTTATAAAATAATAAACAATAAAAAACACTGGTTGAATATCAGTGTTGAAGAATTTGCAGAACGGGGATATGGTTGGGACGAGGTATTTGTTGTCAATGAAGAAGAGAAGGATTGGTATGAGGCGGGAGAAGAGATTAGACATTAGAACATTTCTTTCTTTTTGCGAGAATGATACTAATTATAAAATAAATCCTATGTCAACAAATCCATTTACAAACGCGACAAAACAGTTGGAAAATGCGGCGGGGTTTTTAAATTTAGATAAAAATATTTTAGAGATTTTAAAGAATCCAAAAAGAATTTTGGAAGTTTCTATCCCTGTAAAAATGGATTCGGGAGAGACAAAAGTATTCAAGGGATATCGTTCGCAATATAATGACGCGCTGGGACCTTTCAAGGGCGGAATAAGATTTCATCCGAAGGTAAATTTATCGGAAGTCAAAGCTCTTTCCGCTTGGATGACATGGAAGTGCGCGGTGGTCGGATTGCCTTTAGGTGGAGGAAAAGGCGGTGTGATAGTTGATCCTAAAAGATTATCAGATAAAGAAATGGAAAAATTATCAAGAGGATATGTTCAGGCAATGAAAGATTTTATCGGACCGGAAAAAGATATTCCCGCTCCAGATGTTTATACGACTCCGCAAATGATGGCTTGGATGATGGATGAATTCAGCAGGATAAAAGGATATAATATCCCGGGAGTCGTAACGGGAAAACCAATTGAAGTTGGCGGCGCGAGAGGAAGAAAATTCTCAACCGCGCAAGGCGGAATTTATGTTTTAGAAAAAGCGGTAAAAAGACTAAAAATGAATTCTGAAAAAACTACTGTCGCTATTCAGGGTTTTGGAAATGCCGGATCTTTTATAGCGAAAATTCTTAGCGCGCTTGGATATAATATTGTGGCGATTTCGGATTCAAAAGGAGGAATAGTTAGGGATAATAATCGTGCTATAGAAGCTGGGTTTCCTATAGGAAGCCCAGCTTCTGAACGCGCAAAGCATAGTTTGGATATTAAGGATGTTATTAAGTTTAAAAAAGAAACAGGATCCGTAGTAGGATTTCCGGGAACTAAAACTATAACTAATGAACAGTTATTAAAACTTGATGTTGATGTTTTAATTCCAGCGGCGCTTGAAAATGTGATTACGGAAAAAAACGCAAGCAGAATAAAAGCAAAGTTAATCATAGAATTAGCCAATGGTCCTATAACACCCGAAGCTGATCTTAAATTAGAAAAAAAAGGAATTATTGTTGTGCCTGACATTTTAGCAAACGCTGGCGGGGTGATTGTCAGTTATTTTGAATGGGTCCAAAATCTGCAAAATTATTATTGGACTGAAAAAGAAAATATCAGCAAATTAAAAACAATAATAGAAAAATCGTTTGACGAAGTTTGGGGTAAAAAGGAATGTTTGAATATTAGCATGCGTTTGGCGGCTTATGTAGTGGCAGTTGAAAGAGTGGCGAGGGCGGAGAAGTTGAGGAGAGGGTTATAATGCCGAAATTAAAATTATACGAATGATAAAATTTTAAGAGTTTAATTTCAGATAATAAATTTTCAATTTTCAATTCACAATTTCCAATCAATTTCCAATGACCAAATTTTCAAAATTATAATAAGAAATTTGAAAATTGAAAAATTGAGAATTGATTGAAAATTTTTGTCATTTTGTAATGCCTTATCTCATTTTTTAAATAAAAATGTTTAATAATAACACCGACAATAAACCAAAAATCATCATCGCTAACTGGAAAATGAATCCAGATAGTTTTGGTGAGACAGATAATTTAATTAAAATAATTAAAAAAGGAATTAAGAAATCAGATAATCTCAAAGTAATAATTTGCCCGCCTGCTGTTTATCTTTCTAAAATTAAAGCCAATTCAGGTTTTGATTTGGGCATTCAGAATATTTTTTGGGAAGATAGGGGAGCGTTCACTGGCGAAATTTCCGCAATTATAGCCAAAAACTTAAAAATAAAGTATACTATAATAGGACATTCGGAAAGAAGAAAATACTTAAACGAAACGGATGAGATGGTTAATTTGAAAATGCAATCAGCTCTGAAAAATAAGCTTAGTCCGATTTTATGCATTGGTGAAACGCTGGAAGAAAAAAAGAAAGATGTCACAAGCGGGGTAATTACTAATCAACTAAAAAAAGCTTTTAAAGGAATATCTAATATTAAATATTCAATATCAAATATTTGCATTGCCTACGAGCCAGTATGGGCAATTGGAACAAGCAAGACTCCTTCTATTGATGAAATAATGAGCGTCAATCTTTTGATTAAAAAAACTATTTCCAATCTCTACGATCGTGAAACAGCGGAAAAAATAAGCATCCTCTACGGCGGAAGCGTTGACAGCAAAAACGCTTTTGATTTTGTTGATAAAACAGGAATGGATGGATTACTAATAGGAGGCGCTTCATTGAATGGGAGTGAGTTTGCGAGGATTGTGAATTTGTTTGAGTGAGATTTTGTCATTGCGAGGAGCGTAACGGAGCGATAGCGAAGTGGAGCGACGAAGCAATCCCGTAACTATGCACAAATGGCTTAGTTACGGGATTGCTTCGTCGCCATTTCGTTCGCTACGCTCGCTCAGGCTTCTCGCAATGACAATTTATAATTTGTTAAATAATAACTAAAACCACATGTCCTTAATCAAAGAAATAATAAAAGAAGCGCAAGAAAAAAAATACGCTTTTGGAACATTTGACACTTCTAATTTGGAGGTAGCGCAGGGAATTGCGAGAGCGGCAGAAGTAGAAAATATGCCAGCGATGATTGGCATTACAGAAACAGCCGCGGAATATGCCGGGTTTTTGCCGTTGGTGAATTTGATAAAAGGAATTATAGCAGAGTCAAAAGCGGATTTGATTTTACATCTTGATCATGGGAAAGATGTTAAGTTTGTTAAAAAATGCATAGATGAAGGATTTACATCCGTAATGATAGACGCCTCTTTTTATGAGTTTGAAAAAAATATAGAGATCACAAAAAATGTCGTTGATTACGCGCATCAGAAAGGCGTTGTTGTTCAGGCAGAGCTTGGAAAAATTCCAAAAATGAAATCCAGCACAGAAGTAGGAACGACGCTTAAAAAAATGGAAAAAACCGATCCGGATGAAATTGAAGAATTTGTTGAAAAAACAGGAGTTGATACTTTAGCGGTAATTGTAGGAAATATTCATGGGATGTATAAACCAGAAGGAAACCCGCATTTAGATTTGGACTTACTTAAAAAATTAAGAGAAAAAGTTGAAACACCTTTTGTTCTTCACGGCGGATCAGGAACGCCTTCGGAAGATATTAAAAAGGCCATTGCTGAATGCGGAATAATTAATGTAAACATTGACACAGAAATTAGGATTGCTTTTATGGGCGCATTGAGTGATTTTTGCGCTAGCGGGCAGATGGTAACTGATCCGAGAAAAATTTTATCTCTTGCTCGCGACGCGGTGCAGGAAAAAGTGGAGGAGAAGATTGAGTTGTTTGGATGCGGGAAATAAAGATTGGTTTGAATTTCAAACTGTCATTCCGTTTCGCTGTCGCTCAACTCCATTCCTCGCAATGACAGTAACAAATAATTATGAACATAATTAACAAAATCAAAAAAGCGAATCTCATCGGTCGCGGGGGCGGGAATTTTCCAACAGGGATGAAATGGGAGATGGTTAAGAAGGCTAAGGGCGATCAGAAATATGTAATTTGCAATGCTTCCGAAGGAGAACCGGGTGTAAAAAAGGATGGGTATCTTTTAGAGAATTTTGGAGAGCGAGTGATAGACGGGATGAAAATCGCGATTGATTTTTTATGTGACGCTCCTATCACTCCCAGCCCCTCCTTTGCGAAGGAAGGGAGTTCCGACGACGCCCCTCACCCCAACTCTCTCCCGCGGAGAGAGAGAGCAAGAGGATATATTTTTATCAATCATCAATATTACAAAAAGCTTGGTAGGAAATTAAATAAAATTATAGAGAGTAATAAAAAATACAACATAGAACTTTTTGCAAAACCAATTAATTCTGGATATATTGGCGGAGAAGAAACTTCTATCTTAAACGCGATAGAAGGAAAAAGAATTGAGCCAAAACTGCGTCCGCCATTTCCAACGACTAATGGTTTGTGGAATTGTCCAACTCTGGTAAATAATGTAGAGACATTCTATAATGTTAGTTTGGTTAATAATAATGAGTTTAAAAATAATAGGTTTTACACAATTGGCGGAGATTGTATAAATAGCGGAGTTTATGAGTTAGCTGACAATTTAACAATAGAAAAAATATTGCGAGAGACAGAAAATTATCCTAAGTTTGATTTTTTCGTTCAAGTTGGCGGAGACGCGAGCGGGGAAGTGTTGAATAGCAAGCAATTAAATAAACTTGCCAGCGGCGCTGGTTCAATTACAATTTATGACGCTCAGAAATATAAACCAGAAGAGATGATTAGAAAATGGATTAGCTTTTTTCTCAATGAATCCTGCGGACAATGCACTCCTTGTAGAGAAGGGGTTTATCGTTTGAATGAAATAATGAATTCTCCTAAAATAGATTGGGAATTAGTTGAGGAGTTATTAAATAATTTAGATGAAACTTCTTTCTGCGGGTTGGGGAGTGTTGTGTCTGCGCCGATTAGATCGTATCGGGAGAATGTGATGGGTTTATAAATTATTAATCAAATTAACAAAAAAATATGGAGCAAGAACG
The DNA here is from genome assembly GCA_030638825.1 of bacterium. GTDB lineage: Bacteria > Patescibacteriota > Minisyncoccia > JAHIHE01 > JAGLIN01 > JAGLIN01. Next base: position 6,401 of record DAOWDU010000018.1, read on the forward strand.
GCAACAAACAAATTCTCAATTTGAACAAATTGCAGATAAAAAAATAATTGAGAGAAAAAGAATTACTTCATTCGGCGAACTACTGAAAAAGTCTTTTAGAATTTTCAAACAGGGGGCGTCTAAATTTCTAAGTATGGCATTGCTTGTGCCTTTACTTGGAATGATACCATTAGTAATTGTTGGAATGCTGTATGCCATGGTATTTATTATTAATTCGTCTACTATTTTAGCTGATAATTCAATCATTCTAATTCTTCAAATGATTTTTGGATTACTGGCATTTATAAGTATTTTGGTTTTTCTATATGTTTTATGTATTTCAACTATCGGAATGTATATTTTGCTGAGAGATTTCTCGCCTGATTTAAAAATAAAAGAAGCGTTCAAACGAGCAAGACCGTATTTTTGGAAATTTATCATTGTTAATTTATTTGTAGGAATTCTTGTTATGTTATGGGGTTTGTTATTTATTATTCCTGGTATTATATTTTTAGTTTATTATTTCTTTGCTGAATGGGTTTTAATTTTTGAAGACTACGAAGGAATGTCAGCGCTCAGGAGGAGCAAGGAATTAGTCAAAGGATATTGGTGG
>DAOWDU010000003.1 GCA_030638825.1 bacterium
GATTCTCGACTGCAGCCTCCCGTAGGAGTTTGGCCAGTGTCTCAGTGCCAATGTGGGAGAACACCCTCTCGGGCCTCCTAACCGTCATCGCCTTGGTGGGCTTTTACCCCACCAACAAGCTGATAGTGCGCAGGCTCTTCTCTAAACGACTTGATAAATCAAATCTTTACTGGAAGCTGAATATTGGAAACCAGCTGTGTCCTTAATAGACAAATCAAAAATTTCTAATTTCTAATTTCTAATTTTCATTAAATTTCTAATTCTTCAATTTCTAAATATTTTTCAAAAACGCTACTTGAAAATTTTGTCATTGAAAATTTAATAGAAATTAGAAATTAGAAATTGAAAATTTATAGCTGATTTTCATAATTCAACCCCCAGACTATCCCGAATTAGCTTTCTTTTCAGAAAGTTATGCGAGATTTAGAGGTAGATAACCTACGTATTCCTCACCAGTTCGCCACTCCCCAGTAAACTGGGGCGTTCGACTTGCATGCCTTATCCACGCCGCTAGCGTTCATCCTGAGCCAGGATCAAACTCTCTAAAAAATGAGTATTCATTTTAAAATAAATTAAAACAAAACCCATCAAATTAAAGGTAAGAATTTAACTTAAATAATTAAATTAAATATATATTTTAATCTTGGAATTTTTCCGCAAATATAAATTTACGGAAGACAGGACAACTACACAAAGTTTGTATGTTATAAATTGTAATTGTAGTTTATATATTCAGTTGTCAACGAACATTTTCTTACTGGATTATAATAGCACAAACAAAACCCGTGTCAAGCATTTTGTTATCTTGACAAAGCACTTCGTTTTTTTGCTATTTAATTTTTGTAAGATTTATTAATCTTAACTGTGTTTATATAATATACTATAGAATTTTTTCTGTCAACATCACCCTTACGAATTAATTTTTATAATTAAATAGCTGTTTATTAATAAAAAAATCTGGACTATAAAAATGATAAAAACCAAAAAATAAACCGCTAATTTTTCTTTTAAATATAGCAAGTGCCCTAAAATTGAATTTATGATAATTATAATCAGTCCTGATAATGGAATTAGATAAATTTTTTCATAATTGCCAAGATAGTCAACACCAAAAAATAAATTATAATGCAAAATAATGGGATAATCATTTTCTTTTTGATTTTGAAAAAGAAAAATCCAAATGAAAATGTTTAATAAAACGCTTAAAAAAAGAATTGCCATTATTTGTTTATCTTTCCAATAAGGCCTGGCAACAATTATTTTACATCCGCTCAGCAAAAAATTCTTCAGAATAATAATTCTTCTCGAAACAATTTTTATAAATTTATCTTCTTCCTGCATATTTTAATTATGTTATTAAACGCAAAAACTAAACGCATATCCCAATATAGAAAAAAACGCTATCGCCGGCAAAGCTGGGATTGGCTTCTTTTCTTTTTGATTTATAAAGATTAGATGATTAATAATAAATCCAATAACTGCTCCAAAAATTATAAATAAAGAAAAATTAATTCCTTGCGAAAAAGCTGATACTGCAAAGAAAATAGGCAAAGCTAAATCTCCCGTTCCCAAAAAAATAAATTCATTTTTGTTTTCTGGCTTTATTATTTCAAATTTATGAAACCAGGAAGAAAAACCTTTTGGAATTACAAGAGCAAGAACCGCTCCTCTCTTTGCCATTCCTTTGAAAAGTTTGATCATATGGCGTGTTTTATAAATAGCGATAATGTCATAGACAGAAAGCAGAATTAATATTATTAGCGCCATTAACGGCTTAATGCTCATTCCCAAACTTGCGGCAATTCCGGCAATACCAATTATTATTGCGACATTTTGCGTCCAGATTCTTGGATAAATAAACCTTAAAGCGACAATAGCAATAGCGCCCAGAAAGGCGGTAAATTTAACAAAGATAATCCCTAGAGGTCCTTGCGCGCCAAAAATTATCGCTCCCGAAAAGAAAACTTCAAACATAAGTTTTCCTTTGAGTATCTTCAGAAAAAGCAGCATTAAAAGAGTCGCGATTAAAAAAGAAACTAGAAATTGGAATACCCCAATCTCAACTGGTTGATATACTGGAACAGTTGATGTTATTACTGGCGGCGGAACATAAACAGACTGCACTGGTTCTGAAGTATAAGCAACTTTTCCCGTTGTCATACTATTCGCTGTCGCCAAAGCAAGAGAAGCGGTAATTAAAAAAGCGATAATAATTTGAAGTAAAAAATTCAATCGCAAATCTTTTATTTTTTTCATTTTTTCTTTATTTTATTTTTATAATCTTTACTTTTTCTTTCCACTCCACTCCGAAAAACACTCGGCGTCCTGAACCCAGTTTTATTTTTTGAACATTTTTTAGAAGAATGTTTTTTCATGATTCAAAAACTACAGAATTTTAAATTTTGCGATTTGAAACAATGCTTTAATCCGCGAAATTTTGAACAAAAATTATGCCGTATTCTTCACCGTCAATTGTTCCTCTAACAACTCCAATCCCAACGCGATGAAAAAATGGATGGAGAATATTTTTTCTGTGTCCCGGGCTATTCATTAGCCCTTTATGCGCCGATTCAATATCTTGTGATAGAGCAAGGTTTTCGCCAGACATCATAAACTCAGTTCCTGTTTCTTTCATCCGATCATCATGATTTCCGCCGTCAAGATCTTCGTGTGAAAAATAGCCATTTTCAAACATATCTTTCCCGTGCTCTCTTGCCGCTTCGCGAGCTTTCTCGTCAACAATTAAGATACTAAGCCCAGACAAAGATCTTTCGTAATTAACCATTTCAAGCATATCTATTTCCATCTGCTCATCAATTTTAAGATCAGAAATCTTGAAATTAAGATCTATTTTTTTATTTTCTCCAGTTTCAACCGTCAAAAAATCAAATTTTTCTATGGTCGTTTTTAAAACATCGCCAAAGATATTTTTAAATTTATCATTCAATTTCAACGGATCGCTCTCAACAAATTTTCCAGCAGTGGATGAGCAAATCTGTTTATTCATAAACTCAGGCAATGAGAAAGAAAGCGTGATGGAAAAAATTAAAAAAACAATAATCAGCCCATACGCAAATAAAACTAAACCGCCAGCTAAGCGATTTAAAAATGAATTAGTGATTGGAAGTGTAATTCCAGACAGCGCTTTATAAACTATCAAGAAAATAATAACCTTTATAATAAAAATATTCACAAAAAATCCTAAGACATTCGCGTAAGGCTTATCTATGGCAAAATTTTCAACAAGAAAAACAGCGCTATAAGTATAAGTAAAAAAAGCAATAATTAAAGCCAGAATAAAACTAACCAGACTTACGAGAATAGAAAAAAGCCCTTTTCTCATTCCGCCTATCAAGTGAACAAGCAAATAAAATATTATAATTAAGTCTATCCAATTTCCAACCATGTTTCTATTTATATTTAAATCTATCCACCACTGCGTAGGCGATGTTGTCGTAATGATCTCCAATTCGTTCTAAATTATTTAGAAGTTCAGAAAAATATTTGGCATTTTCCAAAGGACACATTTCTTTGTCTATTCTTTCTATATGATTGCTATGCGCTTTTTTTACTATTTCATCAACTTTATTTTCGTGCTTGATGATTTCATGGGCAAGATGCAAATTATTCTCGTCAAGAGATTTTATAACAAGATTTTGCATTATCTTTAATCTTCCAAACACAGCGGTCAATTCAAAAACAGCCTTTTCGGAAAAGTCTATCTTATCATTTTTTAAATCAACTAATAACTCAGAAACAGTTAAAATGTGATCGCAAAGATGCTCTGTGTCTGTTAAAATATGCATTGAGCTGTAAAGACGCATCGCGTCTTTTTTGGTTAAATTTTGCTGGGAGATTTGGGTTGTATATTCCGAAATTTTTTCGGTCATTTCGTCTATTTTGTCTTCGTTTTCCTCAATCTTTTTTAATAATTCTGTTTTACCTTCAAAAAGTATTAATCTGGAATCTTCCAGCATTTCATACGAAATTTTTCCCATTTCCACGACGGCTCTGTTGACCTGATTAAGCGCGACGGATGGAGTATATAATAATTTTCTATTTAGATAAAACAGTTCTCGCTCACCGCCTTTTTTAAAAGGAGCGTATTTGTCCATTATTTTTAAAACAAACGGCACAATGGGAATAAATATAAAAGCGGCAATAATATTATATAAAGTGTGCGCGTTTGCGATTTGTCTTCCAACATCACTTGAAGTAGCGCTTATTAAATAATAAAAATATTTAAAAAATATTAAAAGCGCAAATATTCCGAGAAGATTAAACAATAGATTTACAAAAGCAATTCTGCCAAAAAAGCCTTTGCCGCTTATTGTCAGATAAATTATTTTTAAGCTTGAACCGAGATTTACTCCAAAGATTAGAAAGATAGCCGCTTTCAAGTCTATAATTTGCGCTACTCCAAGCGCCACAATAAAAACAGAAACAGCGCTGCTGCTTCTTAAGATGACCGCGAGAACGGCTGCTATGGATATTGAAAGAAATGCGGAGGATCCAATAATATTAATAACAGTAACGGCGGATTCATTTAGAGACAATGCCTGAGTTCCGGTAAAAATAAAATTCATTCCTAAAAACAAAAAGCTAAATCCGATTAGCGCCTCGCCAAAATTTTTATAGATTTTGCGGATTGAGAAAATGTGAATAAAAACACCAGCTGTTAAAATCGGCAACGCGTATAGTCCTAACTTAAAAGCCGCGAGCTGAATAGTTATTGTGCTGCCAATGTTCGCGCCAAGCATAACAGGAATTGCGCCTTTCAAAGTTAAAAGTCCAGCGCCAATAAAACCGATCAGCATTATCATCGTCGTCCCGCTGCTCTGAATTAAACTTGTAATTCCCGTTCCGATCGCTAATCCTTTTATTGGATTTTCGCTTGTCTTCTTAAGCACTCTTTCCAGCCGAAACCCGAGCATCTTTTGCAAGCTCACGCCAGACAAGTGGATACCATAAAGCAGGATAGCAATTCCCCCGATTATTTGAAATAGAATATCAAGGTTGGTCATAGGATTTTAAATTGTTGGATGTAAATATGGAATTGGAGCCCAGCCCTGAAGCTTCGGAGCTGGGCTCCAATTCCATATTTACATTCTAATACTTTCTTTAGCTCTTGACAAATTTTTTCAGTGTGCTACGATGGCTTATGAAGTTGAGATCTACACTTTTTCATTAAAGTGACTGAGATTGAAAGCTTCAAAAAAAATAGAGTTTAGGTCTGGCACACATGATGTAATAGACCAAGAGGTATAAGGAGAAAGAAATGAACGAAAAAATAGGAATTTTTGCAAAGACCATTATACCAAAGGCACCAGGGACCCAGCGACTCGACCACCAATTTATCGGAAACCTGTAAGAAGGATCGGGCCTGCAGGATCAAAGTTCGTCGGACCTGCCGGCGGACACGCCAAAAGATCTAAATTTTAGAATGCCTACAATAATTCGTAGAAACAAAAATAAATATTGTAGGTGTCAAGGAGGAGAAATAATGATTTGAAACATTGCCGAAGGGCAAACCAGCACAGGCGGGATTTAAAATTTAAAAGATTCTGAAAAATCCCGTGAGCATAGAGTCCGGAGCAAACGCAAGACCTACTTTAAGTAAAAGGCTTGGCCATTGTCGGACAAAAAGGAACATGCCAATAAAAGTTGGCAGAACTTTCCACCGTCATACCGTAATAAGTAAATGACGACGGAGTTTTATAAAAAAATTATTTAATATCGGGGGAATGAGGTAAAATATAACATCTTGTTCCCCACCTCAAATCTTCACCAACTGGCATCAAAGCCTGTTTTTTTATTGTTAAAAATCTTAAACAGAACTTCTAATCCTCTTCATCAACTCCAAATAAAAATAAACATTATGAATACTCGCTAAACGCAAAGCGAGTAATTCATTAGAAACAAAGAGATGCCTTAAATACGCGCGGGAGTAATTTTGACAGGTGAAGCATTGGCAATTTTTGTCTATCGGTTTTTTGTCA
>DAOWDU010000022.1 GCA_030638825.1 bacterium
GGTTTCGTAAAATTCACTGAAAAACAGATCACCAGATTCAATGGTAATAAAAAAAGAGTAAAATTTGTTAGCATTGAAAAAGAAAAAGTACCACAAAATCAACCTCAGAAAGAAACAACAAAATAAATATTACAATAAATTATTTTGATATGAAAAAAAACAGGATCAAATCCTGTTTTTTTGTTTGATAACAATATCTTTTAGAATTTACTTTTTATATATACTTTCGAATTTTACAACTAACAAAAGTTATTTTTCTTATCCCATTTTTCTTCTAGTTTTTTCTTGATCGCTTTCATCTTTTTAATAATTTCCTTATGTAATTCAATTTCTTTTTCATCTTTTTCTATCCTTTCTTTAACAAATCCAAAATGAACATCTCTCAATTTATCTTTTTCTGGATTGTATTCAATATTTTCCAAACGGTTCAATCCATAAAAAACAACATCCATAAAAACATGGAACTTTGCCTGAGATTCAATAAACTCATCTATATTTTTATAATTTGCGTTAACTCTTTGCAATTCAGCTTGAAGTTCTCTCTGAAAGTAGTCTTCTCCTAGTGTTTCTCTCACTATATTACCTAATGTTTCACGATCTTCAATTTCGTCTTTTTGAAGATTGATTGTACATTCGGTTCTTTTAATAGCTTCTTCTTCTGCTTTTAAATCGGGACCGCTTAAATGTTGTTTTTCGTGCTTTATCAGATTTGTAACACCACTAACTGCAAACTCTCTGTCAAATTCAAAAATATCTTGAATATTTTTTAAAACACCCTCTCCTATATACACCTTATTTATATCTGTTCTAAATAAATGAATTTCCCTATTTTTTTTAGCACTATCACCAGAAATGCAATAGTCTCTAAAACCTCCTGTACCTATTCCATTTCCTTCTGGTAATATAATTAAACCCTTAAATCCTTCTTTTTTAATTATTTTTTCTAAATCCTCAATTGTCTCGCTAAAAAACTCAGACTTTTTATAATTATCAGTAAGTTCTTTGTCATCATTTTCTATTTTTTTTCTAAGATTTTCAACTCTTTTTTCTTCGACCAACTTATCGTTATCTAGTTTTTTAATATTTTCATTAAATCTCATAAGTAAAAAAATGAATAATTATCTTATCCCCGCCCTTACAAATTCCCTAAACAATGGATGCGGTTTTAGTGGTCTTGATTTAAATTCAGGGTGAAATTGCGTTGCGACAAAGAAGGGATGTTTATTTTTTGGTAATTCTATAATTTCCATCAATCTTCCATCTGGAGAAGTGCCAGAAAATATCAATCCTTTCTCTTGTAAAATTTCAACATAGTCTGGATTAACTTCCCAGCGATGACGATGTCTTTCTGAAATTTCATTGGATTTATAAGCGCTTTTGACTATCGTTCCGTTTTTCAATTTCGCCAGATACGCGCCAAGCCGCATTGTCGCGCCAAAATTTCTTTCTTTTAAATTCTTCTTTTGCTCTGGCATAATATCAATCACTGGATGCTCTGTATCTTTATTTATTTCGGAAGTATTCGCATTTTTCAGATTACATACATTCCGCGCGTATTCAATGCACGCAATTTGCATGCCATAGCAAAGTCCCAAAAACGGAATTTTATTTTTTCGCAAATATTCAATCGCTTTTATTTTCCCTTCAATTCCTCTACTTCCAAATCCTCCCGGAACAATTACACCATCCAGCTTTTTTAATTCTTTTAATTTTTCAGGATTTTTTTCATACTCTTCGGAATTTATCCATTCAATAATTGGCTTTCTCTTATTCGCCCAAGCGGCGTGCTTGATCGCTTCAATAACGGAAATATAAGAATCCGCTAAGACAAAATCGCCTGTGTTAAAATATTTTCCAACGATGCCGATTTTAATTGTCTTATCCAAATTCTTAATTTTATTCGCTAATTTTCTCCAGTCTTTCAAATCTTTTTGCTTAACTCTCATTCCAAACTTAGCAAGTATTTTTTGCGCCAAATTTTCTTTGTCAAAATTCACAGGCACATCATAAATTGAATCAATGTCTGGCGCAGAAATAACGCAGTCTTTTTCAATATTGCAGAACATAGAAATTTTTTCTTTTCTTGTTTCATCAAGAGCGACTTCGCTCCGACAAACTATAAAATCAGCTTGAATTCCCGCTGAGTTCAGTGTCCGCGCAGCATACTGCGTTGGCTTTGTTTTCATCTCACCAATCTTATTCGGAATTGGCAAATAGCTTACCATAAAAACAATCACATCTTTTGGCTGTTTTGATTTCAACATTCGCGCCGCTTCCAAAAACAAAACATTCTGATATTCTCCAATCGTCCCGCCAATCTCAATTAAAACAAAATCCGCTTTTGTGGTTTTAGCGACTTTTTTTATTCTCCTAATAACTTCAAGTGGAATATGTGGAACAACTTCCACACATTTGCCACCATATTCCAAATTTCTCTCACGATGAATAACAGATTCATAAACTCTCCCTGTCGTCATATAATTATCAGAAAGAATATTAACATCTAAAAATCTCTCATAATTTCCAATATCCTGATCTGTCTCAATTCCGTCGTTAGTCACAAAAACTTCCCCATGCTCAGTCGGGTTCATCGTTCCCGCGTCAACATTTATATACGGATCAATTTTCATCGCCGTCACCGAAAATCCCTTGCTCTGCAAGACCTTCCCGACCGAAGCAGTTGTAATCCCCTTTCCTACTCCAGACATTACTCCGCCAACGATAAAAATGTATTTTGTTTTTTCTTGAGACATAGCGTTGATATTTAAATGTTATTTTTTATAAATTTAAATGAGAAAAGGATTTATCATATAAGCACTTATAGAATTCGGGGTTTAAATTTGATCCATTTCTACTATATAATTTGGTTCCGCGTATTTAACTTCTGGATAATTTAACAATTTGTCAATTGTTTCATTGACGCCAGTCGCATCACCTGTATCAGAAATTCTAACTTGGTATACGCCAAGACCAAAAATTGTTCCTATAATTTCAGCATTAATAGCTTCAATTATATTTTCAATTGTATCGGGACTTGCTCCTTTAGTGAAACTAACTATAACTTCATTAGATATCATTTTTTCACCTGTTTTAGAATTAGTTATAACTTTAGACATATTTGAAGAATATAATCCAATTGGAAATCGCGTCACGCCAAACTTATATCTATCAGTATATACTAGATCTGAAATATTTGAAAAATCAGCCTTTGCTCTAAAGAATAAACTTCCTTCTTTTGACGAACTAATTCTAAAAGTTCCGCTATAAATATAATCATTGGCAACCAAATCCCCATTAGTTTCATCATCATTTAAATCGCCTAATATTCTGATTATGATTCCTGACTCATCAAGTTCTTCAACAATAATTTTGTTTGCCTTATCTTCCAAACCTGTTTGCATAGTTGTAAACAGAACATCAGTCGTATCGGCAATAGGTATTGCGTCAGGTTCAGAACCTAACGCCCAAAGAACTGGCGGGTCCATTCTGTTTTTCTCACTTAAATTATTATAACAATCTTCTTTTATTGTATTATCAATAATGTGTCCGCATAAACTTCTATTATTTTTAGACATTGCATAATCGCAATAACATCTATCTTTTGAATTCTTATATATTATTTTTTCACATAATGCTATTTTTTCAATTTCATCTTTCGCACTATTCTTTTTAATCGGCTCGCACCACTGATAAGAAATTATACATCTCATCATGTTTCTATTAAACCCCTCTGGACAATTTCCGTTTTTATCAGCTTCCTTATAATTATTCTCTCGCATTACTTTTAAAGAAGCTAAACAACAGCCATCGCCATCGCATTTCTTTTCTAAAACATCATAATAGTTTTCTTCTTGATTAACTGGTTTTGTTATTTGATTATTTATTCTGTTTTTACCATACTCCCCAATAATATATCCTCCGCCGATAATAATCGTTCCCATCCCCGCGAATAATAAAACCGCTAAAAGAGTTTTTACTGTTGTAGTTTGTAAAGATTCTTTTTTCATGTTTTTTATTTTTAAAAAAATATTATAATTAAACTTTATACTTTATACTTCATAAACTTTTAACTACTTCTGTTACACTTTCAACCCAGAATAATCCCGCAAAGTTTTTAAAGTCGCCTGCACGCTGGAATTTTCTGTATTAAGTAATTTTATATTTTTAAAATCTTCGGCTATCTTAATAATTACCTCATCTGCCCAAGAAGGAGCCAATACTTTGACACCTAAGAAATCTATTTCCATTAATTCATTTTATCTATATCTTTTAATAAATACGCTGAGGCAGCCAAATATGCTTCTCTTCCCGCTGGTCTGGAAATTAATACCTCGCCAAATTTTTTTAGTTCAATCTTCATACAGATATTTTTAGAATTTCAAAATAGTGAGACAATCATCCACATTCTCAGAATCAGCTGTTATCCAATCATAACCTAATTTTTCAATATCATTGCTCATTTTATTTTTCTATGAATTTAAAAGTGGAAAGGATTTGATTGAAGATTGATGATAATTCTTCTAACTTATCTTTGTCAGTTTCCGCATGATAATAAATATCTTTTTCAAAGATAAAAACTCTCAAATAATATTTATCCTTATTATTATCAAATCTTCCTTGAAACAATTCTATATTTGATACATATTCA
>DAOWDU010000019.1 GCA_030638825.1 bacterium
AAGCGCTTTATCAGAAATACTTATTTGAATCTTTTGCGCCTCATCTAACCTTTTGGATAAATTCTTTATCTGAAGCCGCGCGATAGCAATTATTTCTTTTGGAGAAAGCGACTTAAATATAATCTTAGCAGTAAAACGATTTAAAAATTCTGGCGCGAAACTTTTGAGAAGATACGGCTCAAGCACCTGAATCATTCTCGCATTACTGCTCTTTTTGTCAACCACTATTTTTCTAATCACTTGGGAACCAGCGTTGGAGGTAGCAATAATAATTGTGTTTGTAAAATTAACCGTTCGGCCTAAATTATCCGTAAGCCGCCCGTCATCGAAGACTTGCAAGAATAAATTTAGAACATTCTTGTTCGCTTTTTCAAGCTCGTCAAGAAGAATAAGAGAAAATGGCTTTCTTTTTATAGCTTCTGTCAAAACACCGCCAGAACCAGATTCAGAGATATTAACAGACGAGCCGATTAGTTTTTCCACGCTGGCTACTGTTTGATATTCGCTCATATCCAGTCTGATCATCGCATTCTCATCGCCATAATACGCTTCCGCCAATGCTTTAGCAAGTTCTGTTTTCCCGACGCCCGTCGGACCTAAAAATAAAAATGTGCCAATCGGACTGTCCTTATGCTTCATTCCGACTCGCACTCTTCTGATTGCCGCCGAGATTGCTTTGACCGCTTCAGATTGACCGATAACTCTTTGGTGCAAATTTTCTTCTAGATTTAAAAGTTTCTCCGCTTCTTTCGCCGTCACATCTATTAAGGGAATTCCTGTTTTTTCCGTAATTACTTCCATTACATCTTTATCCCTTAAAATAGATCCCGCGCCCATTCGTCGAACTTCTACCGCCGTTTCACTGAGAAGGTCTATTGCTTTGCCAGGCAGAAGCCGATCGGCAATATATCTTTTGGAAAGTTCCACCGCTTTTTTAAGCGCTCCGTAGGTCATCACAATTCCCTCTCTATATTCTATGATTTTTGCCTGTGTCGCCAAAACTTCTATGCTTGCTTTTTCGTCTAGCTCTTCCACCTTTACTAAATCAAAATTATTGGCGAAATCAGATCTTGGTTCAATATAACAATGATAATTCCGATAATCCGTTGAGCCGATTACTTGAAATATTCCTTGCGCTAAAATTGGAGAGAGAACTTTTGAGGCGTCAAATCCCTCTCCGCTTCCCGCCGCCGCCATATTGTGGATATTTGGGATATACAAAATTATGTTTCCGCTTTTACCCATATCCTCTAATAGTTTCCTAATTCGCAATTCTAAATCTCCGCCCGCTCTCGCGCCAGAAACCAAAGCGCCGATGTCCAAAACAACCAATCTTTTATCTTGCAAGGTCGGCAGAACTTGATCTCTGATCATTTTATTTGCCAACGCTTTTACTATTGTGGTTTTGCCAACTCCTTCCTCGCCAATAAGAAGAGCGTTATTTTGACTGGTTCTTTCTAATATTCTCATTAGATTATCAAGCTCTTTTTTTCTGTTTACAATATGACCAGTTAATCCTGATCTGGCGTGATCAGTTAAATCATAACTAAACCGATCAAGCTCTGGCGTCACTCTTGCCGTCCAGGCTCTGTTCATCACAGTATGCTGAATTTTTCGCGGCTTTTTCATCCTTATTCTCGCGCTTGACCAACTTCTCACCCAGAGAACAGTATTTCTTGCGTCTTCCAGTTCTACATCTATATTTTTAAAATATTTATTCAGTGCTTCATTTTGAAATAACGCCAAAAACAAACTTTCCGGTTCAATTTTATTTAAACCAACGATTAGAGTTTCTTCAAACGCAATGATGGCCATTCTTTCTAACTCAGGATTCATTATCGTGCCGCCTAAAAATCCGTCTTGTTCATAAGATCTGTTCTTCGGCAGATTATTTATTGCTACATCTATATTTTTTGCAAATTGCTTCGTGTCAACTTCCAGCCGTTTAAATAATATTTTCATTTTTGAATTTTCAAGAAGCGTTTTTGCCAAATGATACGGCGACGGAGATTGCTTTTGACTATGCGCTATATCTAAAGCTGCCAGTAAAATATTCTTTGCCGAAGGAGAAGTATAATTAGCAATATTAACAGGATCTTTCGGACCAGCCGCCTTTTTATTATAAAACATTTCAAATTCTGGAAGAGACAAATCAATAGATTTTTTCGCGACATCTTTTAATTTATGGTAGGAATAAAAATAAATCGCTCCTGAAGTCGCCAGCCAAAACATTAAAGGTCCCGTTCCTCTTTTTTCCACCAAAACAAAAAGCGTTTCAAGGGAACGATAAATAAAACTGGCAATTACTATAAACCAAAATTCTATAATTGTTCGTCCCTTTTCTTCAATAATATCTTCTTTAAATAAAGATAGAAAATCAGAATTATTTATAAAGACAAAATAAATGCCATAAAGAAAAGCGAACAGCGCTAAGAGAAATATAATCAAACGAACTGCCTTCGGAAATATTGCGTAAAGATGCCTCGTCAACGGCGAAAACCCAGCTAGCTTTTCTTTCCAATAATATATTCCTCTTTTCCCAACCATCAAAAAAACTCCCAGTCCCTGACAATCTGGACATTTGGTTTTATCATCTGTAATTTTATTCCCGTTACAATGAGGACAAATGATAAGTTTTACTAAGATTTTTTCTTTCTCTTGTTTAGACATTTTAGTATTTACAATTTCTACCCAGCTTTAGCTGAGGGTCATAGAGGTTTTAACCTCGCATCCGTTGTCTGTTGGCTCCATAGTCTCCGCAGAGCTGTGGAGCCCGTGTGCAAATTAATCATTTTTAAATAAATTTAGAAAAATATCAATGGCTTGCACTTCGGCTCCACAGCCCTTCGGGACTATGGAGCCAACATATTCAAAAAAACCATCAAAAACGCTAGTGGCGGTAAAACTATCCAAATCATATAAATTAAAATCACAACAAATATTGAAGCGATCATAATTATAGTTCCGACTAAAACCCGACCTAACCTAAAAATCGGACCGATTACCCTGCCTGCGTATGTATAATCCCCAAAAATCGGTTGAGTAATAAGTTTCAAATTTATCATCACGCCAATGTCTCTTTCTATTTGTTTCAAAAAACCAATTTCTCTATGCCAAAAATCTTTTGAACTTTGAACATACCAAAACCAAAAGAATTGATTTATTCCCTTCACAAATTTAATCGGCAAGTTGATGAAATATTCTAAGATCATTTTGGTTAATAGATTTATTTTTAACTAGTTTTATTATAGCACATTTTAGACATTTAAAAAAACTAAAAGTCAACGGAAATTTTCTTGATAAAACACGCTTCTACCGTTATACTTAAAATTATAATTGTAGGGGCGGGTCGCGACCCGCCCCTTATCAAAACCTATGATCAACGAATACATCATCAAACAACTCCTCAAAAAAATCCCCATCAAAAATCAAAACGAGTATTTTTTGAAATTAAAAAGAAAAGCTTCAAAGAAGTTTGGTTTGCCAAATCCAACGAATATTGAAGTTCTGGAAGTTTATAGAAAGATGTTAAAGAATAAAAAAATAAAGCCAAATAAAAATATTGAGAATCTTTTGATAACTAAAAAAATGCGGACATTATCTGGTGTCGCAGTTATTGCTGTTTTGACAAAACCATATCCTTGTCCTGGAACATGTAAGTTCTGCCCAAACGAAAAAAATATGCCGAAGAGTTATTTATCAAATGAGCCGGCTGTAATGCGCGCGATTTTGACAGATTTTCATCCGTACAAGCAAGTAATGGCAAGATTAAAATCATTAGAAGCAACGGGACATA
The DNA here is from genome assembly GCA_030638825.1 of bacterium. Lineage (GTDB taxonomy): Bacteria > Patescibacteriota > Minisyncoccia > JAHIHE01 > JAGLIN01 > JAGLIN01. The sequence goes on from DAOWDU010000019.1 coordinate 3,797, forward strand.
AAACAGACAAAATAGAGTTGATTATTATGGGCGGGACTTTTTCGTATTTGCCGAAGCAGTATCAAACTTGGTTTGTGAAAGAATGTTTTCGAGCGTGTAATGAAACTGCAACGGTAGAGACGAGGCAATGCCTCGTCTCTACGACATTAAAACAATTACAAAAAACAAATGAAAAATCAGAACACAGAATTATCGGGCTTACTCTTGAAACTCGTCCTGATTATATTGATCAGAAAGAAATTATTAGAATGCGGAAATTAGGCGCGACAAGGGTTGAGCTTGGCGTTCAAAGTATTTATGACGATGTTTTAAAATTAAACAAACGCGGACATTCTGTCGCCGCGACAATTAAAGCGACAAGATTATTGAAAGAAGCTGGGTTCAAAATAAACTATCATCTGATGCCAAATCTTCCGGGATCAAGCTGCAAAAGAGATTTAGAAATGTTTAAAGAATTATTTTCCAATCCAGACTTCCAGCCGGATATGCTCAAGATTTATCCATGCGTTGTTGTCAAAAACGCGCCGATTTATAAATGGTTAAAAACTGGAAAATATAAACCATATTTAGACCAGGAATTAATTGAATTATTAGCGGAAATAAAAAAGATAATCCCCTATTATGTTCGGATTACACGGCTTATTCGCGATATTCCATCAACAAGCATTGTTGCTGGAAATAAAGTTTCTAATTTAAGGCAGGTTTTAAAGAAAAAATCAGAAGAAGAAGGCTGGCGATGTAAATGCATCAGATGTCGGGAGATAAGAGATAAATTTATACCTCGTCCAGCTGTAGAGGCAGGTCGCGACCTGCCCCTACTAAAATTATTCCGCCAAGATTATAATGCTTCTGGGGGCAGAGAAATATTCTTAAGCTTTGAAGATAGAGAAAGAAAATATTTATATTCATTATTAAGATTGAGAATAAATAAAAAAACCCCCCCTACCCCCTTTGCGAAAGGGGGAGAAATTATCCCCGCTCTCCAAAACGCCGCGATCATCCGCGAAATCCACACTTACGGACAAATGATGCCAATGAAATCTAAAAATAAAAATTCTCCTCAGCATATCGGACTGGGAAAAAAGTTAATTTTAGAGGCAGAAAAAATTGCTCGAAAAGAATTTAACTTAAAAAAAATCGCCGTTATCAGTGGGATTGGAGTTAGAGATTATTATCGAAAATTAGGATATAGACTTGAAGATAGATATATGGTAAAGAAATTGAAATAAAAATTGTTCAATATCAAAGCTCAAACGGAATTTATCCTTTAGGATTTCAGATAGATAGTTCAGACAAGCGAAATTTTTTGAAACCCTAAAGGGTAAATTCCAAAAGTGAGAAAGTCCTAATTATTATAAAAAAACCAAAACAATAAAATCATCACGCTCTCCTTTCCTCTTTTCCCAGTAAGAACAGCGATTTGACTCCCTCAATCACAATAACCTCTATCGCGCAAACAAAGAAAATCAGTGACCAATCAGTAAGATTTAGGGAAACTGTTTGAAGCACTTTTTGCATAAACGGATGATAGATTGCGACAAGCTGTAAAGCAAATCCTAGGATTACCGCAATTACTAAATACTTGTTTGAAAAAATATCTTTCTGCCAAAGTGAATGCCGCAGGGAACGAATAGAGAAAACATAAACTAAGGAATCAACAGCCAGGATTGTAAAAGCAATCGTGCTGGCATGCTGGAAGTTGCCAGTTATATTATAGATGTAAATAAATGCTGCCAGCGCCAAAACTCCGCTTGCGATGCTAATCGTGGCAATTAGTGTTTTAATTTCAAAATTTAAAAGCGGCTCGTCTTTTTTGCGCGGCGGTTCCTTCATAATATTGCTTTCTTTTGGCTCTAGTGTTAAAGCGGTGTTCGGCAAACCGTCTGTCACTAGATTGATCCACAAAATTTGCGTGGCGGCAAGAGGAAGAGCCATCTCCTTGGGAAGAAAAATAAGCGCTCCCATAATAACAATGACTTCGCTAAAACTGTCTGAAACAAGATAAAGAATTACTTTTCTTACATTTTCATAAATAACTCTCCCTTGCTCCACAGCGGTAATAATAGTTTTAAAATTGTTATCCAAAATAACAATATCCGCTGTTTCCTGCGCTACTTCTGTGCCACTGCCGAGAGCCACGCCAATATCGGCAGATTTAAGCGCTGGCGCGTCATTCACGCCGTCACCCGTCATTGCCACAACTTCGCCTCTGCTCTGCCAGGCATCCACAATTCTGGATTTATGCGACGGCGACACTCTGGCGTAAACTTTTATCTTAGTGACGATATTGCTAAATTCTTTTGTGCTCATTTGATCTAATCGCCCGCCCTCTAAAATATTGTCATCTTTAACATTCATTCCTAATTCATTAGCGATTGTTTTAGCAGTGAGCCGATTATCGCCTGTGATCATAATCGTTTTAATGCCAGCGTCTTTTGCTAATTTTATCGTCCCTTTCGCTTCTGGACGAAGCGGATCTTTAATCGCGATTAATCCGACAAAAATTAATTCACTAACAATGTCATCATCATTTTCTTCTTTAAAATCATCTTCTATACTTTTGTCAGTGGATTTGAAGGCAACACTGATAACTCGCAAGCCTTTTTTGCTTAAATTATTTTGCTCCTTTCTTAAAAATTTCAGATCCTCTTCTGTCATTTGTTTTTTCTTTCCATTCACTAAAACATATTTTGATCTGCTGATAATTTCCTCTGGAGCGCCTTTGACATAAAGTTCATATTCATCAGAAGTTGATTTATTCAAAGTCGCCATAAATTTTCTTTCTGAACTAAACGGTATTTCATTAATTCTATCAAAATTCTTTTTGATTTCTTCTGGATCAAAACCAACGCTGATGCCAGATTGCAAAAGAGCTCTCTCCGTATAATCGCCGTGAATTTTCCATTTTTCTAATTCATCATCAGGATTTTCAATCACCGCGTTATTGCAAATCATTCCAATTTTAACAGCAACGATATGATCAAGTTTGCGTTTTTCTTCTTCTATAATTGTTTCTCTTTTCCTGTTAACCAGAGAAAAGGTGGTGTCCATTGTAATAATATGATCAACTTGCATCTTGCCCATTGTCAATGTCCCAGTTTTGTCCGTGCAGATTACGGTCGTGCTTCCCAAAGTTTCCGCGGCAATTAATTTTCTAACCAAAGAGCCTTTTTTTAAAATTCTCTGCATGCCAATTGCTAAAATCACTGTTACTGCCACTAACAATCCTTCTGGAATAGCGGCGACGGCGATCGCAACGGAAGTGGTGAACATCTCGCTAATATCATGTCCTCTGTAAATTCCAATAGAAAAAATAACAACAACGATTAAAGCGGTTAAAACAGTAAAAAGCTGGCTGAATTTTGCCAGTTTAATTTGTAGCGGTGTCTTTTCTTTTTTTGTCTCCTTTAAAAGCAAAGCGATTTTTCCAAATTTTGTTTCAGTGCCCGTTGAAGAAACGACCATTATTCCCCGACCTTTAATAATAGCGGTTCCCATATAAACCATATTTTTCTTGCTCTGCGAGGCGCTGGTATGTTTTGATATTTCCGCAACTTTGTTAACGGGAACTGATTCGCCAGTTAAGCTCGCTTCGTCAATTTCCAGCTCATGCGCTTCCAAAATTCTGCCATCCGCCGATATTTTATCTCCTGCCCTAAAAACGACTATATCTCCTGGCACAATATTTTCCGCGTTCATTTCTTTTTCAATTCCATCTCTTAGGACATGCGTTCTATGCTTGACCATCTGCTTCAATTTTTCCAGTGACTTTTCCGCTTTCGTTTCCTGGATGAATCCAACGATTGTGTTAAGTATCACTGCCGCTAAAATAACTCCTGTGTCCATAAAATGTTCCAGCATAAAAGTAACCAGCGCCGCAATGAGAAGAATATAAACAAGAGGGCTTTTAAATTGATTTAAAGCAACTTCCACTTGTGAAAATTTTTTCTTTTCTGGTAGTTTATTTTTGCCATATTTTTTCAATCTCTTTTCCGCTTCTTCCGTTGTTAACCCTGATTTTGAAGATTTCAAGTTGTGTAGAACTTCTTTTATATTTAGATTGTGCCAGTTGATTTTTGTGTTCATTTTTATAACAAGTTAGATTTATCGGATAAATTAAAGTTGACATTTTTTTCGTAATCGTGTATTTTGATTTTAGTATGGGAATACATAAGGAGGACAAAAAAGTGCTGTTAAGAAGTGAAAAAGAAGCTTTTGCAGAAAAATTGAACAATCCTGAAAATATAAGGAACTTTGAAGGAGAGTTTAATAAAGAATTATTAGCAACAAGATTAAAAGAATTGAGAGAATTCATAAAGGAAACAAAAGACAGCTAACCCTGTCTTTCTTTTTTGTTCATTCGCGTCAAAACCTTTTCTGAGTTTTTCTATTTTCTTCAAAGAGTGTTCAAACTTTTCTGCGTTAATCATCATTGCTTTTACTCCCTCTTTATTTTCATTTTCTGGAATATCTTTATTTTCTAATTCTTCTAATTGTTCTTTTAAAGAACTCATTAAATCATCAAAAACATTTAGTTCAATTTCTGACGGTTTTTCGCCTTTGAAATTCATTTTGCTTAGTGTTTTTACTAAATCTCTTCCAGATAAACGCAAATAAAAAACAGGGATGTTTTTAATCTCTTTTTTTATTATTTTATTTTCCTCGTTAACCGTTATTCCATATTTTATAGTTGCTCCGCCTTCTTCATTTTTTTCTTCAACCTTTTCAGATTTCTCGGCTTCCTTTTCTGTTCCCTCTTCAGCGCTTACTTCATCAAAAGCGCAAACTACATTACCAGCTTCTTTATCAATAATTACATTATCAACTCCATTTTCATAATCGTCGTGTTTTGACGCGCGAACAACAATAAATCCTGTTCCTATAATTTTGTTTAAAATAACCGTTTTCGCTTTTTCCCAAAGTTCACCAAAATTTTTCTCTTTTTCTTCTTTGTGCCATTTTTTTTCTAGTTCTTTTACTTTCTTTTTATCTTTTTTAAATTCCTTGTCCTCTCTCATATATGGACCGCCTTCACTTTTTTGAAAAGACTCTATCATAATAGTGCCATCTATATCAACCAATCTAGTGCCATATTCTTCGTCATCACTATTAATCGCCACTTTATATTCACCATTTGTTTTTTCAGAAATATTTTCAAGAGAATTATTTAATTTTTTGACCCACAGCTCTATTACTCCTTCTGGACTTTCAAGCTCGCTTCCAATAATTTCTCTAAATCTTTTTTCCGTTATTGGCTCATATTTTTTAAACTTTGGCTTTTCTTCTTTTTTGTTTATATTACAGTTTTGTCCTCCCATCATTTCTTTTGACATATTCAATGCTTAAAATATAAAAACAATTTATTTCAACAATTTAACAATTTTACTAAATTCCTCCTCCGAAAAAAAGTCGATTGTAATCTTACCGCTCACGCCGTGTTTTTTGATTTTAATTCTAGTTCCTAATTTCTGTTGAATACTATCTTCCAAATCCTGAATATACGGATCAGCCTGTTTTAAAACTTTTCTTTTGTGCGAATGAACCGTAATTTCTTTAACTTTATTTTCCGCCGCTCTCACTGTAAGATTATTTTTCAAAATCAATTCGTAAAGCGCTCTCTGCTTTTCGGAGTTTGCCAGACCTAAAATTGCCCGCGCGTGTCCCTCTGTTATTTTTCTTTCAATAATCCCCCGCTGAATTTCAACTGGCAAATCTAATAACCTAATAATATTCGCAATCGCTGATCTGCTTTTTCCTGTTTTCTTCGCTATTTCTTCCTGCGTTAAATTAAATTCTTTGCCAAGTTTCTGATACGCCTTTGCTTCCTCAACGGCGTTAAGATTATGTCTCTGGATATTTTCCACAATCGCTAATTCTAATTTTTGTTGACTTGTCGCTAACCGCACAATTGCTGGAATTTTTTCAAGTCCAATAAGTTTTGAGGCCTGCAGTCTTCTCTCGCCAGCGATAAGTTCATATTTATCGCCATTTACTTTTGTAACCAAAACTGGCTGAATTATACCGTGCTCTTTTATTGATTCCGACAATTCTTTTAAATTATCTCCGTCAAAATAATACCTCGGCTGGTTCGGATTCGGAACAATATTTCCTATCGGAATTTTCATAACCTCATCTGAATCCGAACTCGCAAAGTTATTTTTTTGCAGAGGAATATTTATTTCTTTGTTTTTATTTAATTTATTAGGAATCAGGGACGAAAGTCCCGTTCCTAAACTCGTTTTTTTCATTTGTTTATATGTTTAAATGTTTAAATCCTTATCATCTCTCTCGCCAAATAATCATAAGCCTTCGCTCCAGCAGAACTCGGCGCGTATTGTAAAATCGTTTTTCCAAAACTTGGCGCTTCGGCAAGAGAAACATTCCGAGGAATTATCGCGTTAAAAACATACCCGGGAAAATGCCTTTGCACTTCTTTAATAATCTGCCGAGAGAGCTGGTTTCTTTTATCATACATTGTCAAAACCGCGCCCATAATTTCCAGATTTTCTTTGAGGTTTGTTTTGATTAAATCTATTGAATTTAGCAATTGGCTCAATCCTTCCAAAGCGTAATACTCGCACTGAATTGGAATAATTATTTTATCCGCCGCAGTTAAACTATTTACAGTCAGTAGTCCTAAGCTAGGCGGACAGTCTATTAAAATATAATCATAATTATTTTTAACATCTTTAATAGCATTATAAAATCTGAATTCTCTCTCTGTCGCTTCCACAAGTTCAACGGTTGCTCCCGCCAAATCCTGCGTCGCGGGAACAAGATCGTAATTTGATAAAGGAGTTTTTACAATGGTGTCTTTTAACAACGCTCGTCCAGACAAACTATCATAAACGCTTTTTTCTATATTTTCCGGTCTAACTCCCAGCCCAGTCGTCGCGTTCGCCTGCGGATCCATATCAATCAAAAGAACTTTCTTGTGATGCAAAGCCAAATAAGCCCCCAAATTCACAGAGGTCGTTGACTTTCCCACTCCACCCTTTTGATTTACCAAAGCGATTATACTCATGATCTCATTATAGTATAGTTGGCGTTTGTTGACAAATGGCGTTATTACTTCTATTGTTAGTGCAGTAGATAAAAATATTGGATATTAAATATTAGAATATTAAATTGTTATCGGTTATAAGTTATCTGTTATAGGTTAATTAGCCGGGGTGGCGGAATTGGCAGACGCGCACGACTCAAAATCGTGTGGATTTATCCATGAGGGTTCGATTCCCTCTCCCGGCACAAAATAAAAGCTGTGTTTATCAGTGTCTAATTTATAAATAGTACACAGATAAACACAGACCTTCGGACACAGACAAACACTGATACGCCGATCCGTTTGTTTATGAAATTAAAAAAACGGGGGTTAGAGTGGTTTGGGGTAAAAACTTAAAATAAAACTATGAGCAAAAAGCAAGTAATAACATTATTAATTTCATCTTGTTTGTTTTTAATATTACTATTTTTTCACATGAGTCCCTCAATTGTTTCTATAATATTTTTTCTTTTTTGTTTATTCTTTCTTTTGTTTTCTTTTAAAATGAATAAGACTACAAATCAGACAATTTTATTTATTTCCTTTTTTATAATATTAATTATTCCTTCTTCTTTTTTAATAAACCATTTAGAAAAAATATTGAATTACGAAATGCATTTTATTTTCTTCATTCCAATTCCAATAATTTTCGCTCAAATACTAACTACTTTTTTAGTATTTGCTTACAAAAATACTAAAAATAAAATAATTTAATAACAAAAAAACCATGACAAAAAACCTAATCCAAAAAATTCAAAAATCACGGAACTCAAAACTAATCACTTATGTCACTGGCGACCGTCAGCCGTTTGTGACAAAGGTGGCGGAGGATATAATTCCAATCTTTGCGAGGCATTTGGAAAAAATCGGGAAGCAAGACAAAATAAGTTTGTTTTTATATACGAGAGGCGGAGATATGATTACGCCGATACGACTGATTAAGCTGATGAGAAGCTACGCCAATGAAATTGAAATGATTATCCCCTATCGCGCGCATAGCGCTGGGACGCTGATTTCAATTGGGGCGGATAAAATTGTGATGGGACGGCTGGGAGAATTAAGTCCTGTTGATCCTTCTACTGGACATTCCTTTAATCCTGAAAATCCGATCAACAAAAAACAGAAAATGGAAATCAGTGTGGAAGATCTGAATTCCTATTTTCTGCTGGCAAAAGAAAAAGCGGGTGTGAAAGATGAACAGATGGTTAATGTCTTTGAAGACCTTACCGCAAAAATTCATCCGTTATCTTTAGGCAACGCTTATCGCGCGACGAGAATGGCGAAACAAATCACGGAAAAATTATTGTTAATGCATTTTGATAAAACTGATGATCAAGATAAAATTGAAAGCATCGTCAAAGAAATCACGGGCGACATTTGTATCCACGGCTATCCAATTACAAGAGACGAAGCGGATTCTCTCGGGTTAAATATGGTTGAGCCAGACACAGAATTGGAAAAAACAATGTGGGAACTATACGAAAACTACGCGGAAAAAATGGAGTTGAAAAAGAAATTTGACCCGGTCGCAATTCTCGGCGGACAAGAAATGGCAACATTCAAATACTCTGGCGCTTTCATTGAGAGCGCTGATTTGACCGACAGTTTTGTCTTTAACGGTAAAATTAGACGAATGATTAAAGATAATAAAGCGAGCATTGATGTCAATGTAGAATCGTCAGCTTGGGAAAGTTTGTAAAAAAGTATTAAACACAATAAAAACAAGCATAGCCTCTTTCTCACGGCCGTGAGAAAGAGGCTATGCTTGTTATATTGATTTGATTATTTTATATTGATTTTATTTCTTCTCCATCTCTTTATATAAACTCCCCAAAACCCCATTCACAAATTTTCCGCTTGATCTTCCGCCGAATGTTTTGGCAAGTTCTATTGATTCATTTATCGCGACCTTTGCCGGAACATCTTTTCTTTTGCTAAACATAAGTTCATAAATTCCAAGACGAAGAATGTTCCTGTCAATAATCATTATTTGTTCAATCGGCCATTCGGGAGCGAATTTTTTTAGAAGAGCGTCTATTTTTTGCATATTCTGAAAAACGCCATTAATTAATTCCACGACAAAATCATTATTTTCTATTCCCGCGCTATATTCTTTGATATTGTTTTTTACTATTTTGTCAAGCTCATTTTTATTAAATTTTTCTTTGCAATGATCATCTTTAACCAAAGAACTTTCAAAGTCCCATTCATATAAACTTTGCATCGCGACTGATCTTAATAAATGTCTGCTGGACATAGAATTAAATATTTATAAAAAAGAAATTAATGGAAATTCGCTTCGCGAAATTAGTAGAAATTAATTGTCGTTTTCTACAATTAGTTACTATGAGTTACTAACAGTTTCCTTTTTCTCCCCCTTCTTCTCTTCTTTCGCCTTCACTTTTTCTACCTTCATTCTTTCTTTCTTAGATAACTTTTTAAGCACATCAATCGCTTCTTTTCCGTTATAATATCCGCAATTAGAACAAGCAAGATGCGGCTTGACTGGCTGTTTGCATTTCTGGCAAGCTATTAAGGCTATTTTTTTTAAAGCATGGTGAGATCTTCTCTCATTTCTTCCTGATTTAGTTTTTCGTTTTTTTGGATGTGGCATAGGTCTTAGTTTAAAGTTAAAAGCTGATAAAGCTAAAAGTTAATAAATGGAATTTTTGTTTGCTGTAAAAAAAAATTAATGGAAATTCGCTTCGCGGAATTGGTGGAAATTTATTGTAGAAAACGACAATTAATTTCTATGAATTACTATGAGTTTCCATAAATTTCCACAAGCTTATTATTTAGAAACGCTACAACTTAATCTTACAATCATTCTATCTTAGTTTGACTTATTTTGCAAGATTAAATTTGAAAAGAAGTTTTTTTATTGGATTAAAGGATCTTCTGTGTATTTTACAAGGACCAATTTTTTCAAGCATTTTCAAATGAAATTTTGTTCCATACCCTTTATGCTGAGCAAATCCATATTCTGGATATTTTTTATCAAAGTCAACTAAAATTTTATCTCTCGCAACTTTAGCGAGAATAGAGGCCGCGCTTACGGAAAAAACATATTGATCCGCTTTAGGAATCGCAATTTGACTCACAGGATAATTCTTAATTGTGTAATTGCCGTCTATTAGCAAAAAGTCTGGCTTGATTTCCAGTTTTTCAACCGCTTTTCTCATCGCAAGCAAAGAAGCTTCTAAAATATTTATTTCATCAATAGTTTCTTCTGAAACAATGCCAATTGACGAACTATGGCATTTTTCCAAAATTAATTCAGATAAATATTCTCGTTTTTTTGGCGACAAAAGTTTTGAATCTCTTATCCCAATTTTAAGCAATTTGTTTAATAATTTGTTTTTAGAGAAAATAATCGCTGCCGCGACTACGGGACCAGCAAGCGGTCCCCGTCCAGCTTCATCAATCCCCGCAATATTTTCATATCCTTTTTTAAATAATCTCTCTTCTCTGCAAAAATCTGGCGTAATCATCTTTTTAACCTTTCTGCCCTCCATTTGAATAATTTTATTAATTTAAGCTGTTTAAGCTGTGAAATTTACAGCCTCTTCATTATAATCATAAATATTTTTTAGTCAATAGCCCCAAACAAAAAAACACCTACCCAGTGCCTTCTGTTTTTGGAAAGAAGATTTTGGAGGGGACAATGAGAAATACAACATATTCTATTTCCTTTTGTCCCCACATCTCTCCCTTTGTTTTTTTTGCGACTGTTTATTAAACTATCGCCGGTAACCCCCTGCTACTCAACAGTGCCTTAATATCTTCAGAAGGCAAGGAGTCTAAAAAAGCTACCTCTTCTATTTGTTTTGCGAAGTGAAGCAAAACACCTCTCTTGATTGTTGATGCTTTTTCTGCTTCCATCTTTACTTTCGTTCTTATCGTTCCTGTCGAGCTTCCTTGCTCAGTGATTATTTTATGAGGACTTCCATATCCTTGATCACTTTCAATCTCTTCTATTTCTTTTTCTGTTACTCTTTTACACATATTTATTTTCCTCCTCATCTTCTGCGCTATAAAAAACATTTAAACGCAGAAAATCATCACCACAACTTTATCACAAACCCGCCCTCTTGTCAACATCAAAAAATTTTTATACAATAACAATATTAAACACACATCCCCTTAATACTTAATGCTAAATACTAAAATACTATTTTATGAAATCAAAATGGGGCACACCCGCCTATAAAGGAAAACCGGAACCGCTTAAAGTGGCAAACAGGTTTATGTTGATTTTAATAATCATCCTCTTAATCGGCTTTATTAAAGCAGGAACGAGAGAAGGATGGTTTGACGAGATGATGAATTCTATTGGTTATTAATGTTGAAAAATATTTTAATATCCAATATAAAAAACAGCGATAATCTACATCGCTGTTTTTTTAAATTAAAATCTATTTTTTCTCATCATCCTTTTTATCTTCATCTTTCACATCCTCAAATTCCCCTTCAACCGGACCTTTGTTATTTTCTTCTTTTTTTTCTTCTCCGCCAGGAGGAGTTTGTCCTGCTTGTTGTTGATACATCGCTGCGCCAATTTTTTGCGCTTCTTGAGATAATTCTTCAGACGCTTTTTTAATCGCTTCCGAATCATCGCCTTCTTTCACTTTCTTCAACGCTTCCACTTTTTCTTCAATAGATTTTTTATCTTCTGCTTTAATCTTGTCGCCAGCGTCGCGCAAAAGCTTTTCTGTTGTGTAAACAAGAGTGTCCGCATTATTTTTAATTTCTATCTTCTCTTTCTTTTTTTTATCCTCCTCTGCATGAACTTCCGCGTCCTTTTGCATTTTATCAATTTCTTCTTTTGAAAGTCCTGAGGACGCTTCAATCCTGATAGATTGCTCTTTACTTGTCGCCTTGTCTTTCGCCTTTACATTTAAGATTCCATTCGCGTCAATATCAAATGTAACCTCAACTTGCGGAACACCGCGTGGAGATGGCGGGATACCGTCTAACATAAATCTGCCGAGAGATTTATTGCCTACTGCCATTTCTCTTTCGCCTTGCAAAACATTAATTTCTACAGAAGGTTGATTGTCAGCTGCCGTAGAAAATATCTGCGTTTTCGCCGCTGGGATGGTGGTATTTTTCTCAATTAATTTTGAAGAAATCCCGCCCATCGTTTCAATTCCAAGAGAAAGTGGCGTTACATCCAAAAGCAAAACATCTTTCACATCGCCGCCTAACACTCCGCCTTGAATTGCTGCACCAGTGGCAACAACTTCATCAGGATTAATTCCTTTGTGCGGTTCTTTGCCAAAGAATTTTTTCACTGTTTCCTGAATTATCGGCATTCTTGTCATCCCGCCAACTAAAACAACTTCATTAATATCGCCAACGCTAAACTTTGCGTCTTCAAGCGCCTTCTTGCACGGCTCAAGAGTTCCCTGCACCAAATCATCAACAAGCTCTTCCAGTTTTGCTCTGGTCATTTTCAGATTAAGATGCTTCGGGCCTGATTCATCAACAGAGATAAACGGCTGATTTATTTCTGTTTCAACCGAAGAAGAAAGTTCGTGCTTCGCTTTTTCCGCTGCCTCTTTTAATCTTTGCAGAGCCATTTGGTCTTTACTTAAATCAACGCCCTGCTCTTTTTTAAATTCTTCCGCAATCCAGTTCATAATTTTCTGATCAAAATCATCACCGCCCAAATGAGTGTCGCCATTCGTCGCCTTAACCTCAATCGTGTCATCTCCCACTTCCAAAACAGAGACATCAAAAGTTCCGCCACCCAAATCGTAAACAACTATTTTTTCATCTTTCTTTTTATTAAAGCCATAAGCAAGCGCGGCCGCTGTCGGTTCATTAATAATTCTTTTGACGTCAAATCCGGCGATTTTTCCAGCGTCTTTTGTCGCTTGTCTCTGGGAGTCGTTAAAATAGGCTGGTACGGTAATCACCGCTTCGGTTATTTTTTCACCCAATTTCTCTTCCGCGTCACTTTTTAATTTCTGCAAAATCATCGCGGAAATTTCTTGTGGCGTATGTTCTTTATCTCCCATTTTTACCTTGACGCCTCCATTTGCTTTCACAATTTTATACGGCACAAGTTTTATATCTTCCTGAATTTCTTTATCTTCAAAACTTCTTCCAATTAATCTTTTTACCGAAAACACCGTGTTTTCTGGATTTGTGACAGATTGCCTTTTCGCAAGCAATCCAACCAGTCTTTCGCCAGCTTTGCTAACAGCAACAACCGAAGGAGTCGTTCTATTCCCTTCTTTATTTTCTAAGATCTTCGGCTCCCCCGCCTCAACAACCGCCATCGCTGAATTGGTAGTCCCAAGATCAATTCCTAAAATTTTACTCATAATAGTTTCCCTTTCTTTAAAAATTAAATTATTAACTAAATTTCAATTGTCAAATTGTCATATTGCTAAATTGTTATGCATAGCAATACATAGATACTCATAGAAATTATTAGAAATTAAATTGTTGTTTTCTGGGACAATTAATTACAATCAGTTTCTATAAATTACAATCAGTTTCTAAGCATTGCTATGCATAACAATTTAACAATATAGCAATACAACAATTTAGTTTTCTTCCTCAAATCCCCCATAACACCCCATACATCCAAAACATCCCAGCGACGCAGATGCATCTTTCTTAACTTCCGTCATTGCTACGCCACAGCAAATGGGAATTCTACTGTTGTCTTTTTCAACCTTCTCAATATTCCCGCAATTTTTCGCGCACTTGTAAATTTTTTGCATAGTATTTTTTGTTAGTTTTTTAAATATTTCTACGGCGCTTTAGCGCACGGTCACAGAGGTTTTAACCTCGCGAGTATTAACTCAACACATTTTGGAACTTGGTTCTGGATACCCAGAACCAAGTTCCAAAATGTTGTGATATTTTAAAATTACTTTTTTTCTCGCGAGGTTAAAACCTCGGGGACCCTCGGCTAAAGCCGGGTAGAAATTCATATCCAATATTTAATATTTAATATTTAATATTTTTAACAGCAATCTTAACTTTCCCCACTCTCACAACTTTCCCAAACATCCTATATCCTTTCTGAACCTCTGCAATAACAGTTCCTTCTTCTTGATCCGACTCTTCCTCCCCAACCGATTCAAACAAATTTGGATCAAATTTCTCACCAACTGATTTAATTTCCTCAACCCCAACTTCTTTCAAGAAATTATCAAACTGATTTTTAATGCAAACTATTCCTTTCGCCCAATTAGAATTTTCTAAATCTTTCGGCAAATGTTTTGTCGCTAATTCAAAATTATCTATCGTCGGCAAAAGTTTTACGATCACATCCTCGCTCGCGTATTTCCGAAACTCTTTCAAATACTTCTCCTGATCCTTTTTATAATTCAAAAAATCCGCCTTCGCCCTCTGCCACCCCGCCAAATTTTCTTCCGCTTGTTTTTTGTAATCTGAGAGTTCTTGTTTCGGGTCTTTTTTTTGTAAAATAAGTTTTTTGAGTTTTTTTGGTTTGGGGGTTGACATAAGATTGAAATTGATATAGAGTTTAGTAAAATTTGGAGGATTCGTTTTATGGTAAAAATATGGAACAGATGGGTAAGGCTCGTTGAAAACTTTTTTGAAGCAAAAATATCAACAACAAAAAGAACGATACAGATTTTATTATTTTATATTCTTTCTTTTTCATTGGCATTTTTAGCTAATGAAATAAATAGAGAATTAGGATTGGTAATTTTCTTATTAGTCTTAATACTATCTGCCTCGGTTATTATTACACTTTTATATTCTATCTTAAAGGAAATAATAATAAATATAGGAATGAGCTTGAAACATTAAAATAACATTTTTGATTTTCCAAGTTCTTTTTTTTATTTCCAAATTTCAAGCTAAGATTTAAATTGATTAAAATTGAAAAACTTTCTTGGAGTTCTGGAGTTCACTCTTTAGAGTGTAATTTACGCACGAACTTACAGACTAAAGTCTGAACTCCAGACCTATACTCATTATCCGCCCAACAATTTCTTCAAATAATCAATCAACGACACATTCCTTGAATACTTCATCCTCTTCGGACCGATGATCGCCAGCAGACCTTCCTCGCCATTTTTCATACTATATTTAGAAACAACCATGCTGCACTCGTTGGAATTACAAATCGGATTTTCATCGCCGATATAAATTTCAATCTCTGATTTATTCTCTAATTCACCGGATAATTCTTCCATACTCTCATCAAGATAATCTATCACTTCCGCCATTTTAGAAACGCTGTCTAAATCGCTAAATTCCGGCTGGGATAATAATTTCTGTATTCCTGATTTATAGAAATCATCAGAATCTATCACGCCGCTTACCGCCAAATTCCCTGACATCGCGGATAAAAGTTTTGCCGTTGTCCGAGCAAGCATTTTATTCTGCGCTTTTAGTTTTAAAAGTTCAACCTGCAAAGAATTTTGCTCTCTTTTTGTCAGTTCTTTTTCCTGCATCAAAACATCAACAAAATATCTAAATCCTTTATCAGTTGGAATTCTGCCAGCAGAAATATGCGGCTGATACAAATATTCTTCGTTTTCAAGTTCCATCATCTCGGCTCTAATCGTCGCCGGGCTTAAATCAAGACTATACTTCTCCACCAACAAAGAAGAACTCACCGGAATCGCAGAGTCAACATATTCCCCAATAATCAAGCTTAAAATTAATTCCTGTCGTTCCTGCATTTTGATAAATTAGAATTCGTAAACTTTTGACTTTATGAACTTTATAGACTTTTGACTTCGTTAGCGCTCCCCCTCTTAGAGTGCTAATTTTATTATAGAGGATTTTAAATACGCGTCAAGGGTTGACAATATGAATTTTTTTTGCTTATATATGATTACAAATCAATGTTCTTAATATAAGAGGTGAAACAATGATGCTTAAACAGTTAATAGATGAAATACAGAAAAATGTTCTATTAATTCCTGGTCCAATATTGGAAGGATTAAAGAAAAAATATGAAATGACAAGAGCAATAATGAGAAACACATTGCACTTGGAAGATGAAAGGATACTGATCCTAGAACTGGAATTTTGGTGGCAGACTCTTAAAACAGAAAAAGAAACCATCCAAAACAACAACAAACTAATAGAAAGGATAGAAAACGCATTTACCAAAGAGAGATGGTATGTGTTTGAAAAAGTGGACGAACCTTACAATCCAGGATTAAAAAGATTTGAAAACCTTCATCTTCAAAAATTGGTTCTTAAAAAAAGACACTTAGTTGTAATCTCTAAAGACGCGCTTGAAGCCGAAAAATAAGTAGGCTTCTTTTTTTATTTATTTGTCAACATCCCAAATAAATTATATAATAACAATATAAAAAACTTTCAACTTTATAAACTTTTTAACTTTATAACTATTCTATGCAACAAAAAATAAAAAATAAAAACATCACTTGGATAAATATAGTAAACCCCAATCAAAAAGATGTTCAATTTTTAAAAGAAGAATTTAAACTTTGTCCATCCATTTTAAAAGAATACATTCCAAAAATCAAAAGACCGAAAGTTGAAGCATACCAAGACTATCTTTTTGTCGTTGTCCACTTCCCCGTTTTTAACCGCAAAACTAGAAAAACAATTTCCGTAGAACTTGATATAGTTCTCTTTGAAAATACCTTAATTACCAGTTGCGCAGGATCATTTCCAGAGCTTAAAAAAGTATTTACAAAATGCGGCGTAAACGAACAGGTTAGAAATTACTATATGGAAGAAAACGCAATTTGCCTTATTTATAAAATTTTAGACAAACTTATTGACACCAGAATGCCAATGCTTGATCACATAGACGACCGCATTGATGAAATGGAAGAAGAAATTTTCAATGGGAACGAAAGAAAAATGGTTAGCGAGATTGCCGTTGTCAAACACGATATTATTAGTTTCCGAAAAATAGTCAAACCGCAAAGAGTTGTTTTGGAAAGTTTAATCAGAACAGCGACAAAAATAACAAATAAAAATCTAACCAGAGTTTCCGCGGAAGTTATCGGTTCAAATGTAAAAATTTGGCACACGCTAGAAAACTATAAAGAAATGATTGAAGCTTTAGAACATACAAACGAATCACTGCTTTCTTATAAATTAGGAGACACAATGAAAATTTTAACCGCTTTTTCCGTCATTGTTCTACCCCTCTCCTTAATCGCCAACGCCTTTGGAATGAATGTCACGAATGGGATGCCGTTTTTAGAATTACAAAACGGATTTTGGATAATTGTTATTTTTATGAGTTCAATAACTTTTATTTCGTTCTTGTTTTTCAGGTTTAAGAGGTGGTTATAAAACTGTCATTGCGAGGAGCCCGATTGAGCGAAGCGAAGAGATGGCGACGAAGCAATCCCGTAACTATATTCTCTGTGCATAGTTGCGGGATTGCTTCGTCATTCCACTACGCTATCGCTTCGTTCCATTCCTCGCAATGACAGATAAAATAACAAAACAATGAAATTATATAATACTTATACCAAAAAATTAGAAGAATTTAAGCCGATTAGAAAAGGCGAAGTCCGACTTTACCACTGCGGACCTACTGTCTATTGGACCCAGCATATTGGCAATTTGCGCGGGATGTTTTGCGCTGATTTGGCGGTGAGAGTATTTAGATACTTAGATTATGAAGTCAAACATGTCAGAAATTATACTGATGTCGGTCATCTAACTTCTGATGAAGACGAAGGAGAGGATAAGATGGAAAAAAGGGCTCGTTTAGAAAAATTAAAGCCAGAAGAAATCGCGGAAAAATATATCAAGATTTTTGAACAAGATACGCAAGAATTAAATATGCTGGAACCGAATGTTAAGCCAAAAGCAACTGAACATATTCAAGAAATGATTGGTATGGTTCAATCTTTACTTGACAAGGGTTACGCTTACTCAACAGATTTAGCGGTTTATTTTGATATTTCCAAAGCTAAAAATTATACAAAATTATCAGGGCAGATTCTGGAAAAAAATATCCAAGGCGCAGGAAAAAGCGAAGTCAGCGATTTGCAAAAAAAACATTCCAGCGATTTTGCGTTGTGGTTTTTCAAAGCTGGCGCGCATAAAAACGCTCTGCAACATTGGCCGTCTCCGTTTAATTCTAAGCTGGTTGAAAACGGACGAGGTTTTCCTGGTTGGCATATTGAGTGTTCCGCGATGAGTAAAAAATATTTGGGCAACACTTTAGATATTCATATGGGAGGCATTGAACATATTCCCGTTCATCACACGAATGAAATCGCCCAAAGCGAATCAGCAAACGGAGTTAAGTTCACAAATTACTGGCTGCATAATGAACATCTTTTAGTCAATAATAAAAAAATGGCAAAGTCAGAAGGGACTGGCTATAGCTTGTCGGAAATAAAAGAAAAAGGATTTAATCCCCTCTCTCTGCGATATTTATTTTTGACTGCGCACTATCGCTCTAAACTTAATTTCACTTGGAAAAGTTTAGAAGCGAGTGAAAATGCGTTGAATAGGTTGTGTGATTTTGTGAGCTTCATGCGAGAGTTCCATAGTCCGAACGAAGCGGAGCGTAGTGAGGCTGTGGAACCCAAAATGCAAGACTTGCATATGCGGTGCCACAGCCCTGCGGAGACTATGGCACCGTCGGATGAGAACGAAAGAAGCTCAGCTTCCTATAGGAAGCTGAGCTTCTACGAAGAAAAATTCCAGAACGCTCTTGAAAATAATTTTGACACCCCAAAAGCGTTAGCAATAATCTGGGAAATGATTAAATCAAAAGAATTAAGTTATGAGAATAAAAAAACAGCCCTTCTAAAATTTGACAAAGTGCTGGGATTAGGATTAGATAAGATTACGACTAAAGAAATTAAAATTTCTGACGAGGTTAAAAAGTTGATTGAACAAAGAGAAGAAGCGAGGGGAAATAAAGACTGGGAGAGAGCGGATGAATTGAGGGAGGAGATAAAAAAAAGCGGCCATATCTTTGAGGATAAGCCGATTGGATGAAATAAAAAAAGTGGCTGTGTTTGAAACACAACCAAATGAGCTAAAAATTATTTTCTTTTAACAATATTTTATATCCCTAGAAACAGGAGTGTCGCCACCATATGTCTCACCATTTAAGATAAGAACTTTTTGTTTTTTCCCGTCCTTAAATATAATCAAGACAATTCCACCGTTAGCCTTTCTTTTAACTCCTGGCTCGGGATAAAAATGACCACTTTCTATTTTTCTTTCTCTTAGACCACTTACATTCAACTCTGTTAATATTGATTTTTTACTCATTAAATCTCCTCTTTTATTTTCTCTCTCCTCTAAAAAAGAGTTCGTTAAAATCATAATAGCATAAATATAAAAACACGCAAGGGAAAAATCTGGAGTTCACACTTTAGTGTGTAAAAACTGTCAATTGAAATAAAACAAGCTTTTTACAGGTTAAAACCTGAACTCCAAATTTTTAGAAAGACTAATTTAAATTTTATGACTTCAAAAACAACAACCAATCCTGAATTCAAAACCACCGATAAACTTCCCCCTCAAAATATTGAGGCGGAACAATCAGTTTTGGGTTCTTTAATGATAGATAAAAACGCGATTATTAAAATTGCTGATTTGGTAAATGAAGATGATTTTTATAAAAACAGCCACGGGAAAATTTATAAAACAATGCTTTATCTTTACGAACATCATGAACCGATTGATTTGTTGAGTTTGTCTAATAGGTTAAAAGAGACAGATGAAATAGAACAAATCGGCGGGAAAAGCTATTTAGCGTCTTTAGCAAACGCCGTGCCAACCGCCGCCAACATTGTTCATTACGCAAAAATTGTCGCCAAAAAATCCGTTCTGAGAAAATTAATTGACAACGCTTCACAGATTATTAGCAGCGCTTATAACGAAACTGGGGAAATAGATAAAACATTAGACGAAGCCGAACAAAAAATATTCTCCGTTTCCCAAAAACATATTCGGCAGGATTTTACTCCCGTTAAACCAATTTTGGAAGAAGCGTTTGACCGCATAGACGAGCTTCATAAAAATAAAGGAAAACTCCGTGGCGTTCCAACCGGTTTTGCTGATCTTGATAATATTTTAGCGGGACTGCAAAAATCAAATTTGATAATTTTGGGCGCGCGACCAAGCGTGGGAAAATCATCTCTCGGGTTGGATTTAGTTCGACATGCGGCGACTAAAGAAAAAATACCCGTTGGAATTTTCTCGCTGGAAATGTCTAAAGAAGAAGTAATTGACCGCCTCATTTGCGCCGAAGCGAATATTGATTTATGGAAATTAAGAACTGGCAGACTGTCTGACTCTGGGGAAAATGACGATTTTTCAAAAATCGGACACGCGATGGGCGTTCTTTCCGAAGCGCCGATTTTTGTAGACGACACCGCCAATATTAATGTCATGGAAATGAGAACAATGGCGCGGCGCTTGCAAGCTGAACACGGTTTGAAAATGCTTGTCATTGATTATTTGCAACTGATGGAAGGTCGTGGAAAAACAGACAATCGCGTCCAAGAAGTCAGCGAAATTTCGCGATCCTTAAAAGGTTTAGCAAGAGAATTGAATATTCCGATTGTTGCGCTCTCACAATTATCTCGCGGGATTGAATCGCGAACCGATCAGAGACCAAAATTATCTGACTTGCGAGAAAGTGGATCTATTGAACAAGACGCTGATGTTGTTTTATTTATTTACAGAGAAGATAAAACAAAAACCGATTCCGAAAATAAAAACATCGCCGAAATTATGATCGCCAAGCACAGAAACGGTCCGATTGGGAGTGTTAAGTTATATTTTAACGAACAGACGACTAGTTTTAAGAATTTGGATAAAAATAGATAGCTTGACTGTCATTGCGTCATTCCACTACGCTATCGCTTCGTTCCATTCCTCGCAATGACAGTAATTTTTATAAACTTTTAACTTCTCTCATGTATCCCCGCTCCATAGAAAACCTAATTACCGAGTTTTCCAAACTTCCAGGAATCGGACCGCGGACCGCGGCTCGGTTCGCTTTTAATTTATTGAGAAAACCTGAAAACGATTTGCGATTATTAAGCGAGGCAATTATAAAATTAAAGAAGGAAACTAAGATTTGCAAAAACTGTTTCAATATTTCTGAAAATGATTTATGTGAATTTTGTTCAAATATTAAAAGGGATAGATCTTTAGTTTGTATCGTTGAGGAAGCAATCAATATTCCAGCAATTGAAAACACAAAACGATTCAACGGACTGTATCATGTTTTAGGCGGAGTTATCAAGCCAAGCGACGGAGTTAGCCCCGCTGATTTAAAAATAAAAGAACTTGAAGAAAGAGTAAAAGGCAATGGCATCAAAGAAATTATTATTGCCACCAATCCGAATACAGAAGGAGAAACTACTGCTTTGTGTTTAGTTAGACTATTAAAATCTTACGACCTAAAAATCACCCGCCTCGCCCGCGGAATGTCAACCGGCAGTGATTTGGAATACGCCGATGAAATGACAATCAGCAGTGCGCTGGCGGGGAGAAGAGAATACAAATAAGTTTTTGAAATACTTTCTTGTATTCCAATAGCCTAATTCATTTTCTACACTAAATACGAAACAAATTGATTTAAATTTTCAATTTCTAATTTTCAATTTTCAATCAATTTCCAATAATCAATTCACAATGATTTTTCTATTTTTAGAAATTGAAAATTGAAAATTATTTTTACTAAGCACAAAAAAAGACCTCTTAACAAAAGGCCTTTTTTAGAAAGTTAGAACACAAATTACACACCTAATATTTCTACTTCCGTAAAATATTGCCGATGTCCCGCTCTGCGATTATATCTTTTCTTCGCTTTATGTTTAACAACTTCAACTTTTTTCGCTCTCGCTTGTTTCAGAATTATTGCTTCAACTTTAGCGTCTTTAATCATCGGCTCGCCGATTTTTACATCTTTACCATCTTCTGAAGAAACAAGAAGCACTTCATCAAAAACAATTTTCGCGCCTTCTTCGCCTTCAATTTTTTCAATTTTTAATTTATCCTTCGGAGAAACCTTATACTGCTTCCCGCCTGTTTTTATAACTGCGATCATAATTATTTATTTATTTATTTATTTATATTTAAAAAAGTTTTAAGAAAATTGGGAGCCAGCTTTGATTTTTCACCTCCTCAACTGGCCTTTTTTGTTCTTGCGTGGGCAAGCAAAGCACTAAGTAAAAACTTAGCGTTCGTTGCCATGTGCGTTCATGCTGTTCTGTCCATAAGCGAACGCTCCATGATTTTCACCTCCTCCTTGTCATAGTAATTGTTGCGGTTCTGTAGAAAAGCAGAATCTACTCACCGAGTACTTAAGCAAAGAAAGAAATCTTCTAAAGTTGCTGACCAAACATCAAGATTTCAACTTGCTTCAAAAGTTTCTCTTCTGCCAAGCAAACAATTCCACTTAAACTTGTTACATCTAAGCATCTGCTCACTGCTTGTTGGATGGCCGATGTTCCCTATTTGTGGTCAATTATCATGACTATTGTCATAACAACACAATCCTACCAGTCAATCAGCTTTCTGTCAAATAAAAATATCCGTTGTCGTAGGGGCTGACCTGTGTGTCAGCCCTGAATATGCGATAAATTATATTTCGTCCCGTATTCAGGGCAGACACACAGGTCTGCCCCTACGACTACGACGATGTCCGCGAAACCCTTGTTAAGATAAAATAGAAAAGAACAAACAAAATCATCAAAGAAAATATTTTATTTATATCTTGAAAAACAATCGCTGAAATGCCAAAAGATAAACAGATTAAATAAATAAATAAAACGACTTTCCTTTGCGACCAGCCTTGTTCTAAAAGCTTATAATGCAAATGACGCATATCGCCTTTAAACGGCGATTCTCCTGCTTTTATTCTTTGGACAATTACCCAGCCTGCGTCTAAAATTGGAAATCCCATTATTAATAAAACGGTAGCAATTTTCCCGCCAGAGAAAATTGCGAGAACAGCAAGTATAAATCCCAAAAACATTGATCCCGTCGTTCCCATAAAAATTTTAGCGGGATGAAAATTATAAAACAAAAATCCTAGAACTGCTCCAGCGACTGCTATGGAAATTATCCCAAGCGGCGGCTGGTTTACTAAATTGGAAATGCTTAAAAAAAATAAAGTCATCGCCCCAATAAATCCCACTCCTCCTGCTAATCCATCTAATCCATCCAGCCAGTTCATTACATTCATAAATCCGATTATCCAAAATAAAATAAATAGCGAACCGAGAACTGAATATTGAATATTGAATATTGAATATTGAATTTGATCTAATCTGAATTCTGGTCCACCAAATGGATTGGCGATATAATCAACGCTTAGACCTGTGTAGATCATTATTAGAACTACTGCTATTTGTCCGAGTAATTGTTTCTTCCAGGATAGACTTTTTAAATCATCGCAAATGCCAAAAAATAAAATTACCACGCAAGAAATAATTACTCCCCATTTTAAATTATCAAAAAATAGATCTCCGCTTAAAAACATTGCCAATAAAAAAGAAACAATTATCGCCACCCCGCCAAATCTAGCAATATTTTTCTGATGAATTTTATTTTCTTTTATTTTATCGTATAGTTTATATTTTCTACTAAACAAAATAAGCGTCTTAGTGAAGATAAGGCTGGAGATTAGAGCGATAAGGAATGGTTTTAGATATAGAATTATACTTGACATTATTTTTTGGTTTGGTAAGATAATAAACAAGTAAAGGAGGGATGCTTATAATGAAAACAGAGATTGGTCCAATAACAATAAATGATTTTATTACTCTTGCATGGGATAAAGTGAAACACATATATCCTCAAAAAACAAAGTATTTGGTAATTAAAATTATTAAAGCTCTTCATAAAAAACCTCAGCAAACAACACAACAATTGTGCGACTCAATAGGAACAGATGATGATTTGCTGGTTGTGAATATTATAACAGAGCTTCAAACAATAAAATTTGTAAAACATGATAGATATACTCTTGTAAAACTGGAAGGATACACATTTCCAAAAGAAGTAGGGGTATATTCTATTAATGGTTCAATGTCTTAGACTTGAACTATTTTTTTATTGAAAATTTAAACATTGAAAATTTAATGAAAATTAGAAATTAGAAATTGAAAATTATACTTATGTGAGACTTTCTGGATTCCCGTCTTCACGGGAATGACAAGTTTAATATTTAATATTCAATATTTATTTTCTAACCTTCTCCGTTACCCAAAACTCCATATATTTCCCAAATAACATTCTCGTCTGCGCGTCAATCATTGGGAGAGCGCCGAGAGGGATGGCAACCATTGGAGCTAAGACCCATTGGAAAACCATTATTACTTTTTTAAAGGAACTAATTTTATGGGGAGGAGGTGGAAGCAAAAATAAAGACAGAAACATAGAGACAATCAATCCGAACATTGCGAAGGTCATTAGGTATCCCAAAACTTTTGGAAGGTTTAACGCTAGAACAGTTTGGTTAAATAAATCCCCGCCGAACCAAAGCGGAAGCCAACCGAAAAGGGCGATGATAATTGGCGTAACTCCCCAGGAAATTCTGCCCATTAATTCTTCCCAAGCCTTGCTTATTTTTTTTCTCAGCGGTATTTTTCTATCTTTCAAAAACGCCCGATAAATAATAGGCACATTTTCAATCCCCCACGCCCAGCGTCTTTGCTGCTTGTATTGGTTAATTACGGTTTTCAAATAAGTATCAGCAAGAACAGCGTCAAGAGAAACAGTGAGGAAAATAGGCTCTACAAAATAATCGCCGTGATACAAAACATAACATTTCCAAAAAATGATAGAATCATCAGAAATCATATCTCTTGGCCAGTAATTGACATCAACAAGAGTTTTGAAGCTCATTGAATGACTTGAAAAAGTTACCATTTTATTATAGCGAACGCTCTGCATAATCTGCCAAAAAGAAGAGCTCGTCATTATAACTCTCACGATGCTGTTCGTCTGCCAGATATTATTATTATACAAAGGCAACGGCTGATAACTGCATTGCAGTCTTTTCGGATTTGTCATAAATTGATACGCGAGACAGGAAAAATATTTGTAATGCGCGCAGGTGTCACTGTCAAAAGTAGAGACGATTACATTTTCATATTTTATGCCTTTCTCATCCAAAAATATTCTCGCTTCTTCCGCCGCCCAGCTGGCATTCGCGCCTTTAACTTTTGCTTCGCCCGCAATTCCGTCTGGATGAAGAGTTGTTAGATAGCCAAAAAATTTATCTTTATATTTCTCTTCAAGTATTTTAGCTCTTTCTAAAGCCCCCTCGCCCGCCCTTTCTTCAAACGCTGCGACAATAATCATTCTGTCTTTTGGATAATCAGAATTTAAAATTGAATCAAGTGTCGTTTCTAAAACTTCTATTCCTTCTTGATAGGTTGGAATTATTACAAGATGATAAATTGTCTTTAGAGGTTCAACCTCCACGCTGGAGGTTGAACCTCTTTGTTTATCCTCTAATCTTTCACATTTCCCAATCCAGTCTATTTTCTCCCAGATCTTTATTCTCCGATAGCCAAATATTACAAAGACAGTGATATAAAAAACTTTCACCATCCAGTATAAATCAAAGATGATGATAAAAATAGCTATTGCGATTGGCGCTTTAAAGGCAAGATAAAAACTGCCAATCAAAAAAGACCAAGTCAAAATCCCCGGCAGCATTTCTATGCTTCTCTGAATATAATAGTCTTTTCTATTTTTTGGTTTTGAAATTGGAAAGTCAAATGACATTGTTGAAATTAAAACTATCAATAACTATTTCTATAATACAAAACATTCGCTCTTTTGTCCAAAAAAATAACACGGCCGTTTTTTTGATTCGCCGTGTCTTTTTACTTTATTTACTTAGTCAGAAGTACAACAATACTAACAAGACAAAGTGCCAGAATTGCTGATATAACAAATCCCCAAAAGAGTTGTATTACCATTATCTCACCAATAAGCACACCTATTAGTAAAATAAAAATGACTGAGAAAATTCCAAAAGAGTGTTCAGTCAAAAAATTTCTTTTGGAAGACTTCTCCAATACTGTATTGCCAGAACTGCCTAAAATTACATCCTCCATTTATTATATACCTCCTATCCTCACCATACTACATCCCTCTCAAAAAATCAACCCCTTTAATTTTCCTCTCCACATTAAACTCAATAAACCTATTCATCAAAAAAACACTATCCAAAACTAATTTCTCTTCAACTTTTAATTTGCCGATAATTTCAAAACATTTATTTAAATGCGAATTATATTCTCTTAGATCCCCGCCTTTGAATTGAAAGAGACGGAGGAGTTTAATCGCGTTGTCGCTAATTAAAGCACGAGAAGCTGAGCGTCCTATAGGACGCTCAGCTTCTTTTTGCAAAATACATTCTTGCCCCACAATTCCACCCATAGAAAAACTAAAATGATTTTTTCCAGCTTTTATCGGCTTCCCGCACAAAACGCATTTATTCAGTTCTGGCGAAAAACCAGTTAGATTTAAAAGGTTTATTTGGAAAAGTAAGGTAGTCATTGCAATCGCCGTAGGAACGAGGCACTGCCTCGTTCCTACATCCAAAAACAACAAGACTTCTTTTAATAAACAAAAAACTCTCTCATCTTGGTGCCCTTCAATTGTCATTCTATCAACAAGTTCTAAAATATAATAACCGCCAAAAGAAAATTCTAAATTATTTCTCAAATTTGAAAAACTATTAATTGTTAAACTGCTTGTTATCGTATCTATATTTTTCCCATGCGCCAAAATCAATTCCGTATCCAAAAAAAGCTCAAGATGCCCCTTGAGCTTTCCTTTTGCTTTTCTCGCGCTCCTCGCCACCGCTTCAACCTTCCCATAATCTTTTGTCCAAATATCCAAAATCAAACTAGCCTCCAAAAAATTATTCCGCTTGATGATTATTCCCTCGGTTTTGTATGTGGACATAAAATTTATTATTTCCTAATTCCAATTTCAACAATAAATTCCCTTGCTTTTAATTCTTTTACCAAATCAAAATCACCCTCAACCAATTCATCAACAAACTCAACACTCTCCGCTAAACATTCTTTTTTAATATAATCCCCCCACTTATCAAAAATCTTTCTCACGTCTTTATTCTCGCCAGCAAAATTACACTTAACCATTATCATATCATCCCGATTATATTTTGCTTCTTTTCTCATCACTTGAATGTGCCGCACAATTTCTCTCGCTTGTCCTTCTAATTTTAATTCTTCAGTTATTTCAATATTCAAAGCAATCTTAATTTTATTATCTTCTTCATAGATCCAATTATCCGTGTTGGCTCCATTGTCCCGCAGGGCTGTGGAACCCGTTTGCAAATCATCCACAAAATCAACTTCTTTAATATTAAGTTCATCCTTAATTAAATTCATCAACTCATCTTCAATATCCAATATCCAATATTTAATATTTTTATTTTTTTCAATTCGTAATTCCGACAATGGTTGTCTCACTTTCAATCCATTTTTCGCCCTGATTGCCAATCCCAATGTCACAACTTGCCTCACAAAATTCATTTCATTACTTATTTTTTCATCAATCATTTTTTTATTAACAACAGGAAAATTCTCAAGATGAACAGACTCTTTGCCAGTTAAGTTTTGATAAATTTCCTCTGATATAAACGGCATAAACGGCGCAAGGAGCTTTGAATATTCTGTTAATACATAATGCAATGTCTGAAACGCAAAATCCCTGTCCTCCGTAGAAACGAGGCACTGCCTCGTTTCTATATTAGTAAATCTCTTTCTACTTCTTCTCACATACCAATTAGAAAGCTTATCAACAAATTCCCTCATCGGCCTTGCCGCTCTCGCCAAATCATAATCCTCCATCTGCTTATTTACTTCCCCAACCAAAATATTGAATTCCGACAAAATCCATTTATCTAAAAGATTGGAAGAGTTCCCAAAAATCCCCCCAGCCCCCTTTTTCAAAGGGGGAGTATTTTTATTTCTCTTTTTCATAAAGGGGATTGCATTGTTGTCTCCCCCTTTCGCAAAGGGGGCGGGGGGGATTTCGTCACTATTCATCACCAAAAAAGAATAGACATTCCATAAAGTCAAAATAAACTTCTTTAAAACCTCATCAACTCCCTTTTCGGAAAAACGAAGATTTTCCGCTTTCATCACTGGCGAAGTTAATAAATAATATCGCAAAGCGTCCGCGCCGTATTTTTCAATCAACAAATTCGGTTCGGGATAATTTTTTAATCGCTTGCTCATTTTCTGCCCATTTTCTGCCATAACAATGCCATTGACAATCACATTTTTAAAAGCGGGTTTATTAAACAAAGCAGTTGATAAAACCATCAAAGTATAAAACCACCCCCGTGTTTGATCTAATCCTTCTGCGATAAATTCCGCAGGAAATCCTTTCTCAAACTTATCTTCATTTTCAAACGGATAATGCCACTGCGCGTAAGGCATTGATCCCGACTCAAACCAACAATCAAAAACATCGCCGACTATTTTCGCCTCACTCTCGCACTTTGAACAATTAATTTTTATTTTATCTATGTTCGGCTTATGTAAATTAAATTCTTTCTTATTTTCGTCTATATAAAATATATTACACTTCGCGTTATCAAGCG
Source organism: bacterium (assembly GCA_030638825.1). Lineage (GTDB taxonomy): Bacteria > Patescibacteriota > Minisyncoccia > JAHIHE01 > JAGLIN01 > JAGLIN01. Next base: position 32,419 of record DAOWDU010000019.1, read on the forward strand.
TAAATTCATATTTATATGTGTCTTCTATTGAAGTGCTTTTTATTATCCTATGAAACATAGCGTTAATTCCGCCATGACCGACAACCAACACATTTTTTCCGGCGTATTTTTCCGTAACTTCTTCTGTAAATTTTCTCACCCTTTCTTCAATCTCTTGTCTTGATTCTCCATCTCCTCCAAATTTAAGATTATATTTCTCTTCATCATTTTTAAGCTTTTTAAACTTTTGATATATTTCATTTTCTTTACAAAATAAATCATCACTACTGTGCCCGTTCCATGATCCAAAGTCATATTCTTTAATTCTTTCATCTTCAATCCGTTCTATTTTTAACACATTATTTACAATATCAGCTGTTTGTTTAGTTCTGAATATCGGAGAAGAGATAACAATATCAATTTTTTCTTTCTTCAATATTTCTGCCGCATCTTCTACTTGCTTTATTCCTTTTTTAGTCAAAGGATAGCCCTCAAGCTGTCCCGCTTTAATATCTTTTACATTGTTTTCACTCTCGCCGTGCCGCAATAAAATAAGTTTCGTTATTTTCTGATCAGTTTTACTTCTTAAATCATCAATAGAATTTATCCCTTCTATATTTTTACACCCCTCGCATCGCCAAACTGGCAACGGCGCGCCCCAATATCTGCTTCGCGAAACCGCCCAATCTC
>DAOWDU010000034.1 GCA_030638825.1 bacterium
ATCATCCATGGAGAAAACCTTTCTTATTCAGCAAAACAATAGATCTGAAACAACAAATAGAATATGCAAGATAATTAATTTCAATCAAGTAGGACATTTCTACTTTGGAGGAAGTAGGACATTTCTATATTGGTTTGACACGGCAACATTTAAACATATAAACATTTTAACATTTTAATAAAGATGGTATAATGAGATATAGTTAAAAAAATAAACAACGAAGAATGAACGATAAAGATTATAAAATTTTAGTTAATAAAATTTGTAAAAAAACAGGCTTTGTTTTAGATAAAATAATTTATAAGGGTAATTATTATAAAAAAGCAGAAATAAGAAATACTATTTTTTCGGGGACCTATAAAAATAATCCCGCTATTTTGAAAATATACAACGACAAACGCCTTACTGATGAGCCGCTATCGTTAAATTATTTCAATAAAAAAAATAAAAGTAAAATATTATCTGCTCCGAAAATATATAATTATGAGATAACATCCTGCCGCGCTGGATGGTTTATAATGGAAAAATTGCCAGAGGATGGAAAATTTTTCAAACAGCCTCTTTCACAAAAAGAAAGAAAAGAATTTTTAAATATTTATTTAGAATATAAAAAACATTTTCCCAAAAAGCCGCACAGGAATTTGGATTTAGCAGAAAAATTGAATAGCGCTGAATTTCATCTTTTTAGAATACACAGATGGTTTGAATTGGCTGTGATAAGAGATGAAGAAGAATATCTAAAATATCAAAGAAGAATTTTAGAACCGGCAGAATTTATTCCAATTTATAGAAAAGCGATTAAAATAATAAAAAAAGAATTTAAAAATAGAAAAATGGTTTGGTGTCATGGGCATTTCAAGCCGCATGAAATTTGTAAAATATCTAACAACGAATATTATTTGATTGATTTCGCTCACACTAAAATGTATCCAGAAGGATACGAACTTGGATTTATAATCTGGGCTGACTGGCTAATGGGCGCTGATTGGAAATTGGATTATCGGGAATGGAAAAAGGGAATTCAAGAATGGATTGCTGAAATGAAAATAGTAAATGAAAAATTAAAAATAGAAAGATTTGATTCTTTAATAAGAGCAAGCTTGGTTGAAAGATCTTTGGGAACAATTTTGGCGGATATCACAGCCGCAGACAGGCCATTTGAAGAAAAAGAAAGAAGAATAAAATTGTTATATAAATTGATAGATGATTTAGCAAACAAAAAAATATAAGTTAACCTATGCCCAAAAATCAGATTATAACAAAAAGCTCCAGAGAAACAAAAATGTTTGCCAAAAAGATACTTAAAAAATTGCTAAAACTAAATAGTAGCAAGAGTTTAGTTATTTGCCTTTATGGCGATTTGGGCGGAGGAAAAACGACCTTTACTCAAGGGCTGGCAAAAGAGTTGGGAATAAAAGAAACTGTGAACAGCCCGACTTTTTTGATTATGAAAAAATATAAATCTTCAAAAAACAATAAAAAATACACTCTCTATCATTTTGACTGCTATCGTATTTCAAATCAGCAAGAGATTTTGGATCTAGGCTGGGAAGAAATAATTAACAGCAAAAATAATATTATTGTCATTGAATGGCCAGAAAAGATTGAAAAAATTTTGCCAAAGGAAAGATTGGATTTGAAATTTGAGTTTATTGATAAAAATACACGCAAAATAAGTTTTTAAAATTGTTTAAATGTTTTTATGTTTAAATGTTAAAATGAAAATATGATTACTAAAACATATTTAGACGGAAAATTAAATCAGCTTGAAGAAAAATTAAGAAGAAGAATTGATATGAAAGATGAAAGAGTGTCTCACGAAATAGAAGCTGACATTGCAAATCTAAAAAACAGCATTAAATTATTGGAAGAGAAAATTGAAGAAAATAAAGATTTGATCAGAAATTATGTTGAGAAACAAAATGGCACAAAACAGGAAACAGAAAAAATTGAACCAAGCGAAAATAAAGATACTGCAATTACTTCGGATTTTTAATTGAAAATATCTGTGAAAACACAGATACGGTTTAATAAACCAAAATGAATAAACAAAAAAAACTAATTCTCATTGACGGGAATGCTTTGATGCATCGGGCTTATCATGCTTTGCCGCCGCTGACGACCAAGAAGGGCGAGATGGTCAACGCCGTTTATGGATTTACTTCCGTGCTTTTGAAAGTGATCAAAGATCTAAAACCAGATTATATGATCTGCGCTTTTGATGTCGCCGGCGGGACTTTTAGAGATGAGATATTTAAGGAATATAAAGCAGGACGAAAAAAACCGGATCAGGAATTTTACGATCAGATTCCAAAAATAAAAGAAGTGGTAGGCGTTTTGAATATTCCGATTGTGGAACAAAAAGGATTTGAAGCGGATGATGTGATTGGCACGCTTGCCTCGCAGTCAAAAGTTAAAAGTCAAAAGTTAAAAGTTACAATTGTTACAGGAGATCTGGATGCGTTGCAATTAGTTGACGATCATACAGAAGTTTATACTTTGCGAAAAGGAATTAAAGATGTAGTTGTTTACGACGAAGAAGCCGTGAAAGAAAGATATGGACTAACGCCAGAACAAATTATTGATTTTAAAGGATTGCGGGGAGATCCTTCAGATAATATCCCCGGCGTGAATGGAATTGGAGAAAAAGGCGCGACAGAGCTTCTGCAAAATTTTAGTTCTATAGAAAAATTATATACGGCGATTGAGGAAAATAAAACTGACGATTTAATAAAACCGAGAATAAAGGAAAAATTAATCGCCCAAAAAGATCAAGCTTTGATGAGTAAAAAACTCGCGACTATCAAACGCGATATGGATTTAAAAATAGATTTAGAAAAATGCGTTTGGGGAAATTACAATAAAGGAGAATTAAACAATTTATTTAGAGAGCTAGAATTTTATAGCTTGATAAGCAGGGTGGATGAAGCAAATAACAATTTGAATCACGAATCACGAATCACGAATCACGGAAATAAGAAGTATGTGAAATATATAATTTTAGATGATAAAGAAAAAGTAGACAAATTTTTAATTGAATTAAAAAAACAAAAACGATTCGTCTTTCAGACGAGAAGCGACAGCGACGATTTGAACCAGAGAGATTTAACGGGAATAGTTTTTCTTTGGAAAAGAAGCCCGATCTATTTTGTTCCGCTAGTTTTAAAAGATAATAAGCCGAATTTATTTAACACTTCCGATTTAGCAAAAAATTCATCGCTTGAAAAATTGAGGCCGATTTTAGAAGATGAAAATTATAAAAAAATCGGCTATTTTTTCAAGCGCGATATTGAAAATCTTGCTAATCATAATATTGATATCAAGGGATTGGAATTTGATATAATGATTGCCGCGTATTTGCTTGATCCAGGGAAAAGGGATTACAGTAAAAATAAAATTATCTTTGATTATTTGGGACACAAAGATATTGAGGAAATAGAAAGCGAAGAAGAAATTAAAGAAAAAATTAAAAACGCAAATATAATCGCAAAACTTAGCCATTTTTTTGAGCTTTATGAAATTTTAAAAAAGAAGTTAGAAAAAGAAGGATTAAATAATCTCTTTTATAAAATTGAAATGCCTCTTCTGAAAATATTGGTAAAAATGGAAATGAATGGCGTTAGTTTGGATGTTCAGCTTTTGAAAATCCTTTCAGGCGAGTTGGCCGCTCAGATTTCTAAACTTGAAAAAAAGATTCATACTTTATCAGGAGATAAAGATTTTAATATCAAATCTTCCCAGCAACTATCACAGGTTTTGTTTGAAAAGATGCAATTGCCAACAGACGGAATTAAGAAAACACAAACGGGATATTCTGTAGCGGCAACAGAATTGGAAAAAATAAAAGGCGAAAATATTATTATAAACTTTATTTCTGAATATAAAGAGTTTGTAAAATTAAAAAATACTTATCTTGACGCTTTGCCAAAACTGGTCAGCAAAAAAACGGGAAGGCTTCACACGACATTCAACCAAACCGTAACAGCCACAGGACGGCTTTCGTCTTCAAAACCCAATTTACAAAATATTCCGATTAGAACTGAAATAGGCAGAAAAATAAGAAAGGCGTTTATTGCTGAACCTAAAAGAAAATTATTGTCAGCAGATTATTCGCAAATTGAACTGAGAATTATAGCGATGATCGCAGACGACAAAAAGATGAAAGAGATCTTTAATAAAAATTTAGATATTCATACGGCAACGGCTGCCGAAGTTAATCAAATCCCGATTGAAGATGTGACTTCTGAAATGCGGCGTTCCGCAAAAGCGTTGAATTTTGGAGTGATTTATGGAATGAGCGTTTTTGGATTCGCGCAATCAGCTGGAATTGAAAGAGACAGAGCGAAAGAATTTATAGAAAATTATATGGAAAAATTCTCTGCTGTGGCAAAATACATTGAAAAATCAAAAGAAGACGCGCGGAAAAAAGGCTATGCTGAGACATTATTCGGACGCAGAAGATATTTGCCAGAACTTAATTCTTCAAATGTGATGGTTAGAAATTCCGCAGAGCGAATGGCGATTAATATGCCAATTCAGGGAACAGCGGCAGATATTATTAAGATCGCGATGATTAAAATTGACAGGTGGATTGATAAGGATAATAATGAAAATAGGAATGCTGTAAAATTGCTATTGCAAGTTCACGACGAACTTCTCTTTTCAGTTGAAGAAGAATCTTTAAAGAAAGTGGTTCAAGATATAAAAACAATTATGGAAAATAAAAGCTTGGATATTGACGGCAAGAAAGTTGATTTTTCAGTGCCGATTAAAGTGGATTTAAAAATGGGAGATAATTGGGAGGAGATGGAGAGCGTTTAAACATTTGTAGTATTTACTATCCAAGGAATTTATCCTTTAGGATTTTATTTCGCGTGAAACCCTAAAGAGTAAATTCCGTTATGAGTAATTATAAATTTTTTAATATTTTAACAAAAATATATGGGATTTGAAGATATATTAAATAATACCAATGGGGATGGTATTCAATAATATCAAGGAGAAATAAATGCAGCACACGAAGCAGAATTTTATAAAAATGATAATGAAACAGCGTTGAAGATTTATACTGAACTGAGCGAAAAAACTGGCAATAAAGAATTAAAAGATTTATTTTTAAAGAAAGTTGATAGCATTAAAGAGGAAAGAAAAAGAGAAAAAGAGAAAAAAGGAAGAAGAAATAGATGAAAGATGTATAGATTGTTCACAACACAAATCAAAAATTGTTACTGATAATAATCGTGCTCCCGAACAGCACTTACCTGGAGAACGCTTGCCTGGAGGAGTTGGATGATTTTATAACAAATGAAAATAAAAATGCAAAAAAATAAAATTTATATTTTAACAATGATTGCTGTGCTAATTCTTAGCATTACTTTTTTGAGCGCTTCTGAAAATTTTATCGGCGGGAAAAATATCAGAATAGAAAATGAGCATAATGAGATTATCAATGAAAATCAAGAAAATAATGGAGGAGAAGAGAATGAAACAGAAGAAGAGGAAAATAGTCAAAGTTTATTAAACGGATTAGAATGCGCAAATGCGGAAGCGAGACCATTTGCCGTTATGCTTACTGGCGATTTAGAAGCGTGGCCGTTGAGCGGAACGGGCGACGCAGATTTAGTTTTTGAAATGCCAGTTGTGACAGGAGGAATTACAAGATATATGGTAGTTTATTCCTGCGGAAATCCAGCGGAAATTGGTAGTATCAGAAGCGCACGACACGATTTCATTCCAATCGCAATGGGCTTTGATGCTATTCTTGCTCATTGGGGCGGATCGCATTTTGCGCTTGATAAGTTAAATAACAAAATTATGGACAATATCAACGCGCTCTATTTAGACGGCAGTGTTTTTTATAGAAAACCAGGACTGCCAAAACCGCATGACGGATTTACGACAATAGAAAGGCTACAGGAATATTCTAAAAGAATGGGATATAGATTAGAAAATAAATTTAAAGGATACAAATTTTACGATGAAGAAAATCCAGCAGATAAAAATGGCTCACTTACGATAGGCTATTATTCTATTTACAAAGTTGCTTATGATTATAATGCCAAAACAAATTCTTATTTAAGATTTAAGGGAGACAAAAAAGATGTAGACAAATTGGATTCAGAACAAATAAGCGTAAAAAATGTCGCGATTATGTTCGCCGCTTCAAGACAAATTGAGGGACAATATAATGATGTGGATATTGAAGGCGAAGGCAAAGCGATTGTCTATCAAAACGGATGGGAAATTAAAGGAACTTGGCAGAAAGATAAGAATAATCTAAAATCAAAATTGTATTTCTATAACGAAGCTGGGGAAGAAATTAAATTCGTGGCTGGGAAAATTTGGATTCAGGTTGTGGAGCCGGGGCAAGTGGTGAAGTGGGAAATTGAAAGATAAAGACAATTTGACAATAGGTATAAAATAGGTATAAAATAGGTATAGAGTATACCTATTTAAATTTAACCATAATTATATGCTTTACAAAATAAAAAAACCAGATTTATCAAAAGTTGAGCTTGGGAAAGTTATTGAGAATATTGATAAACAAAATAAAAAAGAAGAGATTTCAAAATTAATTCAGGAAACTTTTCAACCAATATATTTTTACTGGGATAAAATAAAATATAAACAATTGCCAAAAGGAATTTCTCCAGAAGAATTTTGGGTGTTGGTAAAATTTAACAGGAAGAATCAGGCAATCAAAAGTGAAATTAAAAACGAAAATGAAAAATATTTTAATTGGGTTAAACTACCTGAAATAGAAGAGTTTTTTCATAAAATGGATTTAGATACGGGAGGCAGTTTTTTTGCTCTCAAGGAAAGTGATAATGAAAAAAATAAACAGAAATTAATTTTTAGAGGCGTGATGGAAGAAGCAATCGCCTCCTCACAATTAGAAGGAGCAAGCACAACGAGAAAAGTCGCCAAACAATTTTTGCGCGAAGGACGAAAACCAAAGAATGAATCAGAGCAGATGATTTTAAATAATTATCAGACGATGCAAGTAATAGAAAGTGAATATAAAAGCAGAGAAATGAATTTAGATTTATTTTTTGAATTGCATAAAATGATTACTAAAAATACAATCCCAGAAAATGAGCAGGGGAAATTTAGAAAAGATGAGGATAATATTATTGTTGCAGACAGTTCAAATATTATTTACCATCAACCGCCGAAAATTTCATTTGTTAAAAAAGAGATCAAGAAATTTATAAAATTCGCTAACGATGAAATAGATACACCATTTTTACATCCCGTTATTAAGGCAATTATGCTTCACTTTTGGGTTGGCTATCTGCATCCTTTCACGGACGGTAATGGTAGATTAGCAAGGTTGATGTTTTATTGGTATTTGCTCAAAAAAGATTATTGGGCATTTTCTTATCTGCCAATTTCCAAAGCCATCAAAAAATCTCCTGTTCAATATGGCAACGCTTATGTTTATAGCGAACAGGATGATTTGGACTTGACTTATTTTATTGATTACAATATTAGAAAAATAAAATCCGCGATCAGCGATTTTGAAGAATATCTTGAAAGAAAATCAAAAGAAAATCTAGAGATGAATAAATTATCAAGGGCAAAATATAATCTTAACGAAAGGCAAATCCAGCTCTTGCAACATCTTTATGGAGACAAAAATGAAAAAACATCTTTAAGTGTTCATATAAATATCTACCGAATTACAAAAATGACCGCTATCAAAGATCTTAAAGACCTTGAAAAACTTGATTTGATTGTTTCAGAAAAAAGAGGAAGAAATGTTTATTATTATGCGACGGATAAGGTTGAAGGGTTGTTTGAATAAA
>DAOWDU010000052.1 GCA_030638825.1 bacterium
ATTTCGAAAGACAAGCCTTATCGAGATATTGAAGAAGATTTTAGTTTTAATGTCATCTGCGCTTACGCTTGCGGGTTTAAAGAGGTTGAAACGAGAACAATCCATCACACCGCTTTAATCAAATTTGAAGAACATCTGGGAGTAGAAAACATTTTAGAAATCAAGAAGATTAAAAAGAAACAGCTCCAGTTTTTAAAAAGAAATCTTCAGCAAGCGAAAGAGATAATAACAGCCTCAAAAAAAGAAATAGACAAAAAAGAAATTCAATTAAAAGGAAAAGACAGAATTGTCAGTTTCCACCGCCCAAATGTCAGAAGAGGCAAAGCGAAAAAAAAACAGAATTCGGAGTTAAGATCTGCTCAACCATCGTTGGCAAAGCTCTCGTTCTTGGAAAAATGGATTACAACAACTTCTACGATGGTAAAGGACTTACAGAAACCATTCTGGAAATTAAAAACAAAGGTTATCCAATCAAAGAAATAATCGGCGATAAAGGCAACGGCGGAATGTGTGGCTTCTTAAAAGAGAATGAGATCGTAGACGGAATTGAGAAGAGAAAAAAAAGAAAAAAAGATCCGCCAATTCCCAAGAAAAGATTTGTCTCCGCCCGAAATAGAAAAGTCGGTCGCTTTCACAAAAATTGTCTGCTCGGGGGTAGGGAATCGAACCCCAATTATCTGGACCAAAACCAGGCGTCCTACCGTTAGACGACCCCCGAATGAATTAACTCATAACTTATAACCGATAACTAATAACATTCTTTTAGACTACCTTCCCTCCAAACATATCTAATGCCATATCTACTACATCTTCTTTCTTGCCTTCAACTACAGACCTTGCTTCTTTAATTTCATAACCCATTTTTTCCGCTTCGTCTTGGGAGATGAATTTTATCAGAACATCTGCTTTGAGAATTTCGGCCATTGCTTTTTCAATCATCGCTTTGTTTTCAATTTGTTTTAATTTATCTTTATGAAAAGAATATTGGCAGGAAATTATAACTTCATTTTTTTTCACTTCAACTGGCTGGCAAGTTTTTAGAAATGCTGTTAAAGAATGATTGTACGATTTTACTTCTTCTAAAATATCACACCATTCAAGATTAACCGCGTCTAAAGTAATATTATTGGAGTTGTTTAAATCTTCGCTTTTCTCTGTTTCCTCTTCTTTTTCAAGACAAATACTTTTCTTGATAAAATCCTGCGACTGTTTAACTGAAGAAGAAACCTTTTTGGTAATTTTTTTTAGCGGCTCTTTAATTTTGTCATTATAGTTTGTAGTTGCCTTTTCTGTCAAGGATTCTTTATCAGCGATATTGATTTCCGCAATCGCAAGTTCTAGGGGAAGCTGTTGGATTATTGAGGATTTAATTTCTTCTTTGCTTTTGATAAACACGCGAATCATTCCAAGGATTTGTGGGATTGATGTTTTTTGCGACATAGTTTCAAGTTCCGCTATTTGTTCTTCCGTCATTTCGGAGGAAAAATTTTCTTTTATCTCCGGGCTGATTTTCAGAAGCATTAGTTTCCGACAGTATTCTATTAAAAATATATTAAACTGCTCTAAGTCGTAGCCGTCGTCCGTTATTTTATTTATGTAATCAATCGCCTCGCTGTATTTTTTTTCAATAATTAGTTCGATCAATTTTACCGCTACTGAAATGTCAGCCACCGCTAAAATAGTTTGCACTTCTTTCAGAGTTATATCATTATCTTCCAAAGATAATATTTGTCCAAACAAACTTTCACTATCCCGTAATCCTCCGTTGGAATTAATAGCGATGAAATCCAAAACGCCTTTTTCTACTTTTACTTTCTCTTGCTTGGCAATTTTTTCTAATCGTTCTTTTATTTCAGAAACCTTGAGCCGCCTGAAATCAAATCGCTGGCACCTTGAAATTATGGTTGCTGGAATTTTATGTATTTCCGTCGTCGCCAAAATAAAGATGGCGTGCTTCGGCGGTTCCTCTAATGTTTTTAGCAAAGCGTTAAAAGCTCCCTTGCTAAGCATATGAACTTCATCAATGATATACACTTTATATTTTCCAGCAGTCGGCGAGAAATTTATTTTCTCAATTAAATCTCTAATTTTATCAACTTGCGTATGCGTCGCTGCGTCAATTTCTATTAAGTCTAAAAATTTATTCTCATTGATATTCAAACAATTCTCGCATTCATTGCACGGCTCACCATCTTTTGGTTTTTGGCAATTTACAATTTTCGCTAATATTCTTGCGATAGTCGTTTTCCCAATTCCCCGCGGTCCAGAAAACAAATAAGCGTGAGCGATTTTCTCCCGCCTGACAGCGTTCTGAAGCGTCTTTACAATATGCTCCTGCCCAACAACTTCCGCAAAATTCGTTGGACGATATTTTCGATAGAGAACTTTTGACATCTTATTGTTTTAAATATTACACCCTCAAATCATCCGAAATTTCTTTATCTCCACCTTCATCAAACGACGCTTCTTTTTTCATTTCTTCAATATCAGGCATCCATTCATCCTCCATTGATTCTTGCTTTTCTATTTTATTATTTTCTTCAATACCATCTTCTAAATTATTTATTTTTAAATCTAAATCATCGCTATTATTTTCCGCATTATCTGTCACTCCTTCAATTGCCGCCCATTCACTTATTTTTTCTTTTGGAACAACCAAAGTCACTTCGTCCCCTTTCTTCGCTTTAAAATATGTGAGCGAAGCTAAGAGAACTTTGTATTTTTTTCCTTCTGATAAAACATAGTATTTATCATTTTCGTCTTTCAAAACAACGCCGATTATTTGTCTTCTCTCAATCGGACTGATTTGTTTGTATAAAAATAACCCGCCTTCTGTGATGCTTAATTTTAATAAATCGCCTTCTACTAATTTTGACTTGCTCGCGTAATTCGCTGGCACAGGATAGCTTTTGCCATCCAGACTAATCATTTTTTCTCCATCAAATGTTCCTTCTATAAGCTGGCTTATCTCAGGATTTTTTGATGACTTTTTTGATCCATCGTCTAACTGCGCTAAAATTTGCTTTGCGGCTGTAATATTTCTCTCCGCATTTTCAATCATCTGACGCAAAAGAACGATCTTATTCTGTTTTGATTCTTCCATTTTTTTATTTTTATTTTATTATTTTTTAATATCTCAAGTATTATCAGTATATCAGATTATTTGAATTTGTAAAATTAGTATTGGAATTTATCCTTTAGAATTTCAAGAAAAAGGTTTAAATAAGCGCGACCTCATAAAATCCTAAAGGATAAATTCCGCTTTTATACTTGCCAAAACACGAGAATATAATATACTAAAAAAGTAATTCATCTAATTCAAAAAATATGCCAACAATAACATTTAAAGAAATAAAAAAAGGCTCAGTTGTTTTATTAGATAATGAACCGTACGAAGTGCTTGATCGTTCTTTTCGGGCTAAGCAGCAAAATAAAGCGATGGCAACAGTTAATCTAAGAAATCTTTTAACAAATAAAGTTATAGAAAAAAACTTTCAATCTTCAGCGACAGTTGAGGAAATAAATCTTGAAGAATCAAGAGCGCAGTTTCTTTATCAAGACGGAGACGCATATTATTTTATGGATCAAGAAACTTATGATCAGTTTTCATTAGACAAGTCTCAGCTTGGAGATAGCGCGAATTATTTAAAAGAAGAGCTTGTAATTAGAATAAAAAAATTCAACGAAAAGCCGATTGATATTATTCTTCCCGCCGAAGTGAGTTTAAAAGTTATTGAAGCTCCGCCAAATGTGAAAGGCGATACCGTGCAAGGCGGATCTAAAATTATAGTTTTAGAAACAGGAATGAAAGTTTCTACGCCGTTGTTTGTGAATGTGGATGATAAGGTAATAGTTAAAACTAAGACTGGAAAATTTGATCGGAGAGAATAGGACAGTTTTATATTTTCCCTAAAACCTTTTCTATATCCCCCACACTTTCAACTTTCACCAACTCTTTTCTAACATCTTTTGCTCCTTCAAATCCCCTAAAATACCATAATAAATATTTCCTCATTTCTATAATCCCATATTTACCCTTACTTTTAGATGACATTTTGGCGTGCTTAAGCGCGGCTTTTTTTATTTGTTCTAATTCAAATTCTTTATATTCCTCCGTTTTTAAAAATTCCTTCGTCTGCTTAAAAGTCCATGGTTTTGTAAGCGCGCCTCTGGCGATTCCAATTCCATCGGCGTTTGTTTTTTGAAACATTTTTAGCGCGTCCTCTGGCGTGTTAATTCCGCCGTTTGCTATGATAATGGGAATATTAGCGTAAGAAGCTAAGCTTCCTATAGGAAGCTTAGCTTCTTTTTCTAATAACAATCTCACTTTCTTAATCTGTCCATAGTCTATCTCTCCAGAAAATCCCTGTTTCATACTTCGTCCGTGAATCATAATCGCCGCTATTTTTAAATCTTTTATTTTCTTCACAAATTTATAAGCAGTAGTTTTTTCAACTTTAGATCTGATTTTTATGGAAACAGGTAAATTAGTTCCTTGTAAAGTTTGCTTGATTATTTCCCTTGCTTTTTCCGCGTCTAACATTAACGCCGCGCCGCTACCATTTGAAAATACTTTTCTAACGGGACAGCCCATATTAATATCAATCCCATCTGGTTTTATTTTTTCAGTTATAACTTTCGCGGCGTTTTTAAAATACTTTGGGTTATTGCCAAAAAGCTGAACAACATAATATCTTTCCGCTTTTTTAAATTTCAGCATTTTTAAAGTTTTCTTGCCCTTAAAATTCAACGCGGTCGCGCTTGCCATTTCGGAATAAACAACATCGGCGCCATAATATTTGCAGATCTGACGAAAAGCCGAGTTCGTATACCCGGCCATCGGCGCCAACGCTAAAATCGGCTTCTTTATTTTTTTCCAAAAATTCGGCATAGTCAAAAAAGATACAAGGACACAAGATACAATAACCAAAAAATAATCAATAATCAAACTCCAATAATCAAGTTACTTAAATAATAGTTTATAAAATTCTTTTCTAAATTTTTTATCAAATCTTGCTCGCAATAAAGAACTTTTTAATTCACTTTCGTAAAAAGTTTTATCTTCTGACAGCATTAAAAATTCATCAAAACTGATTAGGCGTGTCGTTATTTTTTCGCCGGCATCTAATTTAGGTAGTTGCTTACAAAAACAATCCTTTGCAATATATGTATAAACTGTCCAGATGATTTTTCCGACTGGATTTTGTTTTTTCCATAGTTTCCAATTTTTTGAAGCGCATCCTGTTTCTTCTAAGAATTCTCTTTTAGCTGAATTAAGCGGTTTTTCGTTCAATTCACATCTTCCGCCAGGGATGGAAACGAACGATTTTAATTTATCTGGCTGTCTCTGCTTTTGAATTAGAATTTTATTTCCAATAACTGGAATCACTTGAGCTGTATTAGCTCTTTTTAATTTTTCAAAAATTTCCACACTGCCGTCAAACATTTTTTGCTTCCATTGCCACGCCTCAAAAATTTCTCCCTTAAAAACAAGCTTCGCGTTTTTTGGTATTTGGTTTCTGTTTTTCATAAATAGAATTTTTATTTAAATACTTCAATCAAGTTCTTGTTTAGATGTTAATATGTTTATATGTTAAAATGCCGTTGCGGAGAGGGAGGGATTCGAACCCTCGAGACCTTTGACAGTCTACCGCCTTTCCAAGGCGGCGCACTCGGCCACTATGCGACCTCTCCAAGTTAACCAATAACCGATAACTAATAACTTATAACAAGTTAAATATATAACTATTTTTGTGATTTGTAAACAAAGTAGAGACGCGATTAATTGCGTCTCTACTTTATAATAAATATAAATAATACTATCTAAAGTTCTTTTTCTATGTCTTCAATCTCTTTTCTTACAAATTTTTCGGCGGTTTTTAGATTTTTTTTAAATCTTCTTTTTATTTCTTTTTCCTCTCTAGTTAATTCGCGCTTGGAACCAATTTTTTCAAGACCTTCAAGTTGTTCGGCTATATCTTCGTAAAGAGCGTTAAAAGCTTTTTCAAGAATGTCTTCCGCCTCATGAACTTCTTTTCTTATTCTTTTTCTTGATGATTTTATTTTTCTAATGCCTAAGATTATTATTAAGGCTAAAAGCAAAATGCAAATAACAAAAACAGAAATAATCATCATCAAGTTTTGAATATCGGATTTTAATTTAGTTATATCAGATTCTTGGACTAAGACAAAAACATCTTTTGATTTTGCGGTTTTAAGTCCGAGCTCGTTGACTGCTTCCGTCCATAATTTATACCTGCCAGTTTCCATTTTGCTATCGCTGATAAACATAAAATCTCCAAAACTATCACTGTTAATTTCATACGAAAGCGGAACTTCTTTGTCTTTTTGAATCCAAATTGTCACGATAGAATTAGAATAAGTGATTCCTTTCACAACCAAGAAGCTCCCTGTTATCAATCTTGGAGAATATTCTTTTATTTCAGGAGAATCAAGCGCTTCAATTTCAATTTCTTTAAAATCTGCGGCAAAATTTCCAGCATTATCAAAAACTTTTACAGCAATAGTATGTTTCCCAGGATTAAGAATTGGTAAATCATAAATTCTTGATTCGCTGTCAGAGAAAATTATCGCTTCATCATTCTCTATTTTTACTTCAAAATGGCTTATTCCGGAAAGATTATCGCTGACTGAAAATTTTATTTTCAATCCTTGCTCTAATATTTCCTCTTTTGAAGAAAAATCCATCGTGAAATCTTTTGGCGTTTCCGTGTCAATGCTAAATTTAAAATGGCTAATTGCTCCCCATCCTCTGGCGTTTTTAAGGCGAAGATGAAAATATCCGACAACATTCCCAATATCTTCAAATTGTTTTTCTGAAACTAAACCGTCAGAAATAGGACCTGGATTTGAAGATGGTTTGTCGTTGATCAAAAAACTTACTCCTGTTATGTCTTGCATCATTGACCATAAAAATTTTGGATTATTGTTATTATACCATTGATTTGGGTTGGGATGAGTGGAAGAAAAAATCATTGGCGCAGGCGGAGTTTTGGCGCTTGAAACGGGAGTAGTAGATATAGGAGGAACTGGAGCTGGAATTTCTGATTCAATGTTAAACCTGGCGTTGCCAAAACCAGTAAGAATACTTGTCCCTTTTCCGTCGTTTGCCAAAATAGATCCTGACGAAAAACTGACAACAGCATCGCCAGCCGTTTTTGTTTTGAAATTTATAGAAATCATTTTTCCCGCCGAACCGGTAAATCCTGGATTTAAAACAACTCCTTCAAAATTTATTGTTCCAGCGCTATTAGAAAAAGACGGCTCTTGCGTCCACAAATTGATGACGGAACCGCTTTTTGAAATTGAGGTTACGCTTAATTTATCTGCTGGAAAAGACATTGTCCCCTGCGCGGCGTTCATTGCCCGCTCTGCGCTAGACACAAAAATAGTAACTGCGAAACTTTGTCCGATTTGACAAGATTTTGCGGAAGGAGAAATATACAAAGAGGCTCCTGCCGCGAAACTTTCCGAAGGAAAAAATAACTGCGCGATAAATAGAGTAAAAATTAAAATTGTTGTTTTTATTTTCATAGCGATTATTTTTGTTTATTTTTTGATTTTTGGTTTTCTAATTTTATTATAAAGATATTTTATAAAAATTACAAGAATTATTGTTAATAACAGGAAAACGCTGAAAAATAATATTTCTTTAAATTCGTTTTCTTCTTTTGTTTTTTCTACCAGAATAATTTCTGTTCTAATATTACCGGCTTTATCAATCGCTCTTATTCTAATGTCTTCATTGAGCCTTTGATTTTCTAAAAGATACGGACTTCTGGCAGTTTTAAAAAGACGATTACCCTCGCTAACTTCATAATAATCAATTCCGGAATTTTTATCTTGTGTAAAAAAAACTAAAAAATATTTACCATTATATATTTCATTAGAACGGCTGATAATCGGCGAAAACGATTCGGGCGGAATTTTTTCAGTAAATTCAAATTTTAACGGTTCTTTCTCATCTGACATTTTAATATTTATTGTTGCCAGCGAAAAAGAACTTTCTGCCGGAGTTCCCAGTCCATTGTTAAGTAAAATTTTAGAATTATTTCTAATTTTTATCTCTGCCAATCCCTCTTTGATTCCCTTAAAATATAAAGTCATTAACAGTCCATTTTCTCCAGAATATCCTCCCGGAATAATCCCTTGAAAAGAAAATATTCCATTGTCATTTTTCGGCTCTTTTATCCAAAGATTAATAATTGAATTGCCATCACTCCAATTTTCTAATTTCAAAAATTCAGGCGGATATTCCACACTTATTTCAAAAGCGTTAACACTTTCGTCGTCATTCGTTCTTAGAAAAATCTCAGCTTTTTCAGTTTGATTAGCTGTTGTATTTATTTCTTGCGGTTCAAAAAATAACTCCGTCGCAAGAGCATTGTTTAGATTAAAAACAAATGTAAAAAAGACAGCGCAAACTAAAATGCAAAATAAGCTTTTAAACTTAGAATTTTGAATTTGAAATTGAATCATTGAAAATTGATTATTGATTGCCAGCCCAAGGCTGGTCCGCCTAGGGCGGAAAAATTGGAACAAAGCGACTTAGCCTGTCCAGTAATACGCCATGATAGAAAAATCAACTAAGTCAATTTTATGATCATTATTTAAATCAATATTGTCTGGCGGAGATGGTCTGTTGTACCAATAGGCCATAATAGAAAAATCAATCAGGTTCACTTTGCCATCGTTATTTGAATCCCCTTCGCTAAGTTGTTTTTCTACCTGTTCTTTTTGTTCTTCCTTTATAATACTTTCTGCGCCGACCGTAAAGCTAACCGCTTTGCTGAAAGAACTGATCTCTCCGTTAAGAGCGGTTTTGGATTTGGTAAAATGTTCTCCCATTTCTAATACTGCGGTATCAAAATTATATAAATATATTCCCCCATCGTCCGCTTGGGCTTTAACAAAAAATTCTTCAGCTGAATTTACCGCTATAGTAATTTCGCTTTCGGGAGCGCTTTGTCCAAAAATTGCGATATTATCACCGCGTTTTACCGCGCTTTTATCAACTGCGATCGTTGGCGCGATAAAAATACCAGTCACTCTGGTAGTAGCGCCTTGGGTAACGCTCACTTGGAATGTCAGCAAGCTTGAACGCCGACTTGCTTTATCTTCACCGTAAACAGAAAAAATATAATTACCGCCTGAAAGTCCCGAAATACTTATTTGAAAATTTGCGTTAGCGCCAGCAATAGTGGTAGTGGCAATCTGGGCGTCTTTTAAAAGTGTTATGGCACTTTGAGGATACGCTCTGCCTGAAAAAATAACGCTTGTAACTGGGAGCGGAACAGATCCACCTCCGCCACCGCCTCCGCCACCGCCAGAAGTGCAAGACGATGTATCAAAAACACATGAAGAAGCGCATAAAAGTGTTCCACTGCTAAAGCCTTGCGATACGCACGATGCGCCACCTAAATCCGAACCGTCGCACTGTTCTCCTGTTTCCTGAATGTTGTTTCCACAAATTGGGCTTGTTGTGCTAGCCTCTTGCGTAGACGCATAAACAGAACAAGACAATGATAATAAAAACGCCAGCAATACTAAAAATACCGCGGCGATTATGCTTTTATTACAATATAAAAAAGTAGTCATTATGGTATTTCTCCTAAAATAGTAAGTGTTGAAGTTCCCGTTTTACCCGCTGCGGAACTTAGAACTAATTTTAGATAAAGATCTTTATATGTCCCAGCGGCAATTGACACGCTAGTACTTACTGATCTTGCAGTGCCATTTGTGTCTGACAACTCAGCTGTAACTGCGTTAATATTTGTGTCTCCGTCAGCTGCCAGATTGTAATATTCCATATTTGCGACACTGTTTGTCCAAGTGGTTATTTCCAGTGTGATATTGTAAGTTACACCGCCTGTGTTCTTAATTTTTGCAATCGGCTCGCTAACAGTCGCGCTAAGAACTTGAGGATCGCCTGAACCATCCAAATTATTATATGGAGCGGAGATTGTATCCTCAGTCGCGCTTTCAGGAAATGTGATAGTGGTTAGATTAGTGTCTTTTGTGCCAGTTTCTGTTCCTCCAATTAAAAAAGTTGTTGAAGGTCCTGTAGAATAATCAACATAAAGATATGCTCGCCTTACATATATATCGTCTCCTCCGCCAATATTGACAGTGTCTAAATACATTGTTGCAGCATCAATTTTTGCCCAGGTATTTAATTTCGCGCTTACATCAAGAGTATCCCAACCATAAGAACCATTAGATGTTGGCGAGACATTTCCTTCATTAGTAAATCCTTCCCCATCATCAATATATACATTAAAACCATCGTTACTTGGTCCATCATCCGACTGGCATTCAAAATATAAAATTACACTATTTATTGTGTCTGTTCCGCCAGTCGCGGTATTGGCAAAACTAAAATCTCCAACCTCCATTGATGCGCTTTTATCTTCATGTATCAAACTACCGTCGTTATTATCAAGATAAGGAGTATTTGTCATAGTCGTCCATTGAGTTTTTGCACCGCTACAACCGTCAACATAAAGTGTTTCATTAAATGCCCGCGCTTCCTGAATTTTTGGTGGGAATTCAGAATTTTCTAAAACCTGTGGCCAGCCCGAAAACATCCATCCAGTTATTAAAACAAAAACCAATAAAAATCGGCTTGTTTTAATGGCTTTATTTTTCCACAAATTAAGTCTTAGCATATAATATGGCTTTTGCTGTTATAAATATTTCATTGCTTTCTTAGCTATCCCTTACTAACCTGCTTTTTCCTTCTTAGTAATGGTCTTATCAGCAATAGTATAATAATAATGGATAACACAATCGTTACTATGTTTTGCTTGACAAAATTTATCACTGGCGCCAATGGATTTGGACTTGTCTGACTTTCTAAAACATTTATTGAGGTTGGCAATAGAAGCCCAGAATATACATTTCCCCCCGTAATGGCATCCTTGAATATAACATAAGTTCTTCTTTCGCCAGAGTGTCCTTCCTGAGCCGCTTCTTTGGATGTCGCTCCCCACAATCCTGGCTGCGCATCCTCTGGTATCTTTATCTTAACAGTAAAAATTTTAGTTTCTCCCTGTTTGATAGTATAATCATTCGGTTCAGTTGTAATCCAAGCCGTGATATCCATTTTGTCATCGTCTCCTTCAATTTCCTTATAGTGAGTATACCAATAGCCTGACCTTTCCTCTTCCGAATCTCCCTCTAATGTTATTTGCATCTCTACGGTTTCGCCGGGATAACCCTCCAAATTGCAAAGCGACATTCGATCAACCGCTGTTGCCAACACAACAAAAGCAGGAACTATCAATAGTCCGAGCAACAAAACAAACAGCGTAGCGTTTTTACAGCGCATTTTGTAATTTTTTATCATTGAAATTATCTTAAAGCTCTTTTAAAGACAAGAGCTCAAAGCCAGATTATGCCGCTTCTCCTAGAACAGTAAGTGTTGAAGTTCCCGATTTACCGGACAAAGCGCTCAAGACTAGTTCTAAATAAAGCGCTCTGTACTCAGTGGTGGGTATTGTCACGGAAGTATCCACGCTAGCAGAGTTGCCGTCGGCAGACAGCACATCGTCAACCACCGCAACGTTAGTAGTAGCGGTAGTCACTAGCTCGTAATCCTCAGATGCCGCAACGCCATCTGACCAAGTAGTTATCTCAAGCCAAGCCTGAAGAGTTCCGCCCGAAGTGTTATTAAGTCTTACCACCGGCTCACTATCAGATCCAGCAACAACTTGGGCATCAGTCACAGTATCTACATTATTGTAAGGAGTAGAAATTGTAGCGCTAGCCGCTCCTTCAGGAAATGTAATCGTGGTTATGGCAGTATCCGCTACTTTACCCACAATAGACACCGTAGCCGCCTGAGTGGTTGATGCTTCCTGACTAGCGTCATTGTCAGCAGCCAAAACTGCCGCCGACATAACTAAAGTCGCTGTCAAAATCAAAACACCAGCTAAAATTAAACTTTTATTCTCTGCTTTATTAATTTTAGATATCATCATACTTTTATATTTTTTACTTATTTAATTTTATATTTTTAATCTCCACCGACCTGCCCTATTGTTTGGGCTTAGAGATTTATGATCTTATTTAATTATATTTACTATATTATAACACAATAAAAATTTTATGTGAAACGCAAAATTTAACAATCGAAATATTTTGAAATACAAATCCTAGTGCGGCAAGACAGAAGTTATCTCTGAAATTCTGGGATGCTGAGCGAGAAAACGATATTCCAAAAGCTTCATTAAAATTATAATATGTCGCAATTCAATTTCCGCCTGATCGGGATGGATGATAAGCTCTTTTACCTCGCCGCCTAAATCATTCAAATATCCTGGAATGGTTTCCGAATTAATTTTTTCTTTTAAGGCGGAAATTATTTTGTCCAGCTCGTCTTTATCCAGCCAAATTCCGCGGCATTCTAAACAAATATCAACCATCACATCCGTATTGCCGCATTTGATTTTGAAAAGCGGTTTTTCGTCTCTTGGACAATTAGATCTGCCACTCACGGTAAGTTTGTCGCTATCTTTCCATAAATCAAAATCCAGCCAGCTTAAATTCTTGTCGCGATGATCACGGACGATTTTTAATTCATCCCTGTCAAACCATAGTCCCCCGCACTCTAAACAGCGATCAACTTTCACGCCGTTGATTTTAATTTCCTCTAAGTTTTTGTTATCGCACTTTGGGCATTTCATATATTTAAAATTAAGAATTAAGTTTATTTTTGTGTCATTGCGAGGAGACTGAACGAACGCAGTGAGTGAAATGGCGACGAAGCAATGACAGTAAGATTCTAATTCCGCAATCTATATATACAAATCTCATCATTATCTTTTATTTCTAATTCACATCTTGAGTCAGCTGTATTTTCAAACTGCGCTGTCAGCTCAAAAGTTTCTCCATCTGAAGATTTATATCCATAATAATATTCAGGATATTTTGAATCAATTGGAATATTTATATCTTCATTCGCTGATTTAATTTCGTCAACAACAGAATTATTTTCATTAAGTCTAACAATCGTCTGGCTTAAAGGACAGCTGCCTGTTTTCATTTTATAATTTTCTACCATTGTAGAAATAAATTCTAAATCTGATACACGCTCTAAATCTCTATTGTTTATATCATTATCAAAATTATTTTCATATTTACTGGGATTTCTATAAACACCATCTTCCGAAAAAAAACATTCTCTACCTTCTTCTTCAAACTGAACACAAACTTCGTAATCATTACCATCATCTAACTGACGATATTCATACGGTTCTTTTGTTTTGGGATCTTTAAAATATCCAGTGTTATCCAATTCACTTAATAATTCTGGATACCCTCCTTGCTCATCGTGATACACTATTAAATCTATTTTAATTTGCATCATATCTGAACGACGCGCTGCATCCATTGCTTTATTTTTTGCGCTATCTAAACTTATAAGCACAACTGAAGAAAGAAGCAAGGGTATAATTATAAATCCTAATACACCAACAGCAATAAATTTTTTCTTTAATCCCGCAGATGGTCTGAATTCAAAATCGCCTTTGATTTTTCTTAAATTGTTATAAACTAAAAATATATAAATCGTTATTAGCGGAGTGACAATTATAGAAACTATATCAGCCAAAAGCGGTATCAGCATTGAGGCAATAGACACAATAAGCATAATTCCAATCATCACTATATTAATAAACAAAAGCCTCCAAAATACTGGCCACCAATAATTCCTGACATATTCTCTGCTTTTCAAAATTGCGTCCATTCCTTTCAGATCTTCCGTAATAACAATAAGAGTTGCAAAGGCAAACCAAATAGAAAAAATAATTCCAGGAACAGCGAAGAAAATAAATCCGCCCATTATTATAAAGCCCGATAATAATGATACCCAGAAAAACTGTTTTATTTTGCTCTTACTTTTTTGATACGCTTTTTTTATTCCGATATCCTCGTTTTCTTTGATTGCGTAAATCAAAGCAGCTTGACTCCAGATTTGGATAATGATTATTAGGATAAAGAATATAAAACCCAAAACTAGAAAAATAGAAAGCAAAACAGTGTTGTCAAAAAACGATTCAGGAGATGATTGATTCATCATTCCTGATCCCCATAATCCTATTACAAAAATTATCCCCACAAAAAATATAAGCAGCATTGGAATAACCACTATTCCTAAAAATGTTTTTATTTTAGATTTATATAATTCCCACGCTTCCGATAATAAGTCTGTTGAACTTTGAAGAGAAGAAGATGTTGTTGCTTGACCTAAGTCTTTCGGCGCAGGCGTAGACGCAGGCATAGCTGGCGCGCTGATCGTTTCATTTTTATTTACGCTTTTTCTCGTGTCTTCAATTTTGTAATAATCATTTTTACTCGCCTTAATATCCTTTTTCATATTTCCGCCTTCTAATTTTTCTCGCGACTCCATTTCGCCAGAATCTATTTTCTTGGGATTAATTTCCATAATTTTATTTTAGTTGATTATTTTATATTTTTAGAATCTTATTTTTTAGTTTTTTAATTTCATTTTTATTTTCAATCAACTCGCCTTTGTATAATTTTTGTAAAAGCAACAAAACTCCGCAATCTTTGCATTTTCCCCATCCGCATTTGCCTTTGTTTTCTTTTGATAATTTTTGACAAAGCGCAACCTCCCTGTCAAAAACAGATTTTTTTATGACACACTTCTTTAATCCTGTTTTACAGGAAAGTTTTTTGCTTGGCATAAAATTTAATTTATTTCCAAAAGAGAATAATCAATAATTTCATTAGCTTCATTGAAAAAGAATTTTCCTTCAAACTTTTTCCCATCTAAAAATATCGGCAGCCAATATTTGTCATCGGACCACATTTGATCATAAGGTATTTTATCTATGTAAAACCATTTTGGCTTCATTTCCTCGCTTTCCGTAGGACTTCCTTCAAATTCTTTTGCGCAAAAAATATGAACTTCCATATTTCCCGAGTCGTCTTGATATTCAAAATCAAGAATGCCAAGTTTATTCATCTTATCAATTTCAATCCCAGCCTCTTCTTTCGTTTCTCTTCTCGCCGCCTCTTCAATTGTTTCTCCTTGTTCAACTTTCCCCCCAAACCCATTCCACTTCCCTTCCCCATGCCCGCGCTTTTTCATCCCAAGCAATATTTTCGGATGTTGATGAATTATGCAAAGAGTGAGGATTTTTTTATTCATGTTTTTGATATTGAATTGATATTTGAAATTTGTTATTTGATATTCTTTCCCTTCTTCCCCAAATAAATCATCGTCTTCAAAACCGTATCGGAAGTTAAAGAAATACTATCAATCCCCTCTTTAACCACAAATTCCGCAAAGTCTGGAAAGTCAGATGGAGCTTGACCGCAGATACCAACTTTTCTTTTTCGTTTATGAGCACCTTTAATTAATTGCCTAATCAATATCTTTACCGCTTCGTTTTTCTCGTTCGCAATGTGAGCAATATTACCATTATCACGATCAATTCCCAAAGTAAGCTGGGTTAGATCGTTACTGCCAATTGAAAACCCATCAAAGATCTTGGCAAACTCATCAACTAAAAGAATATTCGCCGGGATTTCCGCTGTTAAATAAACCTGTAAACCGTTTTTGCCACGCGGCAGTCCCGCCTCTTTCATTACCGCTAAAACTTTCTTGCCTTCCTCTACTGTTCGGCAAAATGGAATCATTACAATTATATTAGTAAGCCCGAATTCCTCGCGAACCTTTTTTATTGCTTCGCATTCCAATTTAAAAGCATCTCTATATTTATCGTCATAATATCTGGAAGCTCCTCGCCAACCAAGCATTGGATTTTGTTCTTTTGGCTCAAAATATGTTCCGCCGATTAAGTTCGCGTATTCATTACTTTTGAAATCGGAAAATCTGACAATTACATCTTTCGGATAAAAAGCAGCGCCTAATTTTCCAACTCCCTGCGCTAATTTGTCAACAAAGAAGTCAGTTTTAGTTTTGTAGCCAGCTGTGATTTTATTTATTTTATTTACTGTCTGTTTGTCTAATCTAATTCCTTTAATTTTATTATCCATTGCCATTAATGCTAACGGATGAGCTTTTATTGTATTATTGATAATAAATTCTTCTCTCGCCAAACCAACGCCGTCATTAGGAATAAACGATTGTGTAAAAGCTTGATCAGGTTCGGCAACATTCATCATCATTTTCACTTTTGGTTTTTTGATTTTTCCGATATTTGTTTTTTTAACTTCAAAATCTAAAAGTCCCTCATAAACATATCCCTCTTCTCCTTCTGCGCAACTGACAGTTACATTCATCTTATTTTTAATAACTTCTGTGCAAATTCTTGTTCCAACAACGCAAGGAATACCTAACTCCCGCGAGACAATTGCCGCATGACAAGTTCGCCCGCCAGAATTTGTCACGATCGCTGAAGCGATTTTCATAATCGGTTCCCAGTCTGGATCGGTCATTTCTGTCACTAAAACTTCTCCTTTTTTAAAACTTTCAATACCGCTCACATCTTTAATCAAATTAACTTTTCCTTTGCCAATCTTATATCCTACGCTTGCGCCTTTAACTAAAATTTTGCGACTGCCAGAAGCTGAGCGTCCCGCTGGACGCTCAGCTTCTTTGTCTTTCAATTTGTATTCTTCCAAAACATTTACATCTCTCACACTCTGCGCTGTTTCAGGTCTTGCTTGAACAATAAACAATTTTCCTGTAATTCCATCTTTCGCCCACTCCATATCCATTGGTCTTTTATAATGCTCTTCAATAATTGTCGCCCATTCTGCAAGTTTCAGAATCTCTTTTTCTGTAATGCAAAATTTCTTGCGGTCTTCAATTGATACTGGAATATTTTTTATCGGCGATTTTCCTTCTGTACTATAAATTAATCTCAAAGCCTTTGAGCCGAGAGTTTTTTCAATTATTGGTTTAAAACCTTTTTTGAGCGTTGGCTGAAAAACATAGAATTCATCAGGAGTAATTTTTCCCTGCACAATATTTTCGCCAAGTCCGTAAGCGGCGTTTATTAAAACTGCGTCGCGAAACCCAGACTCCGTGTCAATAGAAAACATCACTCCGCTGATCGCTCTGTCTGAACGAACCATCTTTTGAATCCCAACCGAAAGCGCGATCGTGAAATGATCAAATCCTTTATCCTCGCGATACGAAATAGCGCGATTTGTAAAAAGGGAAGCGATGCACTGATGAGTAGCGTAAACAACATTATGAATTCCTTTGATATTCAAATAAGTATCCTGCTGTCCCGCAAAAGAAGCGTCTGGCAAATCTTCCGCCGTCGCGCTTGATCGCACTGCGGTATCAACATTTTTTCCATACATCTTTTCCATCTTTTCATAAGCCTTAGCAATCTCATCACTTAAATGCTCGGGAAACTTAGCGGACATAATCGCCTGCCTAACTCTCTCCCCTCTCTCTGATAAATTTCTAATATTATGCGTGTCAAGATCTTTTAAAATCTCTTTAATCTCGCTCATCAATCCTGACTCTTTCATAAACTGCCGATAAGCGTAAGCGGTCAAAGCAAACCCATTTGGAATGTTCACTTTTTTCTTCGTTAATTTTTGATACATCTCCCCAAGAGACGCATTCTTCCCGCCGACTAAATTTACATCTTTATTAGTAACCTCCTCAAACCAGAGAATGTTTTTATGTGTTCTGTTTTTCATTTTTGGTTTTGTTAGATATTATTTATTATGGTTTTATTATAGCATAGAAGTATTTTAAATAAAACAGCAATTATAAAAAATTACCGAACTAGGGGTTGACAGATTTTAAAACGCATCATAGACATCACATCCAGAAACCGCATCACAGTTTAGAAAATTCCCTAAAGGTGGTATAATACAGGCATGAAGAAATGCAAAAAGTTAATTAAAAAACAAAAACAAGAATTACAGAATATTATCAATTATTCTAACGGAAGATGAAATGGTCTTATCAACCCAAACCACTTTTCAAAAAATCTGGCTGCCGCGAGGAGAATATCCAGAGATTAAAGTCTCAAACACAAATAAAGAACAGGGGTGTTTATGGTTTTCTCAATATTCGCGATGGCAAGGAACACGCTTTTAAAACAGAATGGCAGAATATGTATATCACTGCTGAGATTTTAGAGAAATTAAGAAAGATTTATCCTAATCAGAAAATGCTTTTAATTTGGGACA
>DAOWDU010000048.1 GCA_030638825.1 bacterium
TTTAAGACTAAAAGTCCCCCCGCATTTGAAAAAGACATTATCTCCGGGATTAAAATTATGGCTGTTGACTTTAGCAGTTGTCGCCCACGCCTGCGCGTCGCTTAAACCAGTATTGCCGTTATCGCCTCCATCACTGGCTGGTTTGACATAATATCTAGCGCCGGTGATACATCCCTCGTCTTTATTCCCATCACAATTATCATCAATATTATTTCCGCAAATCTCAGTTGCGTCGGGATTGATATTCCCAGAACTGTCATTGCAATCATCGCCATTTCGTCCATCAATAAATGGCGTGTTGGAACACATTGAATTATTGCGATAGATTTTCATTGCGCTGTTGCAAAATCCATCGTTATCCTGATCACAACCTTCATCAGTTTGTCCATTGCAATTATTATCTATCGTATCGCAAGTCTCTGTTCCGCCTGGATAAGCGTATTGTTCATTATCATCACAGTCTATTGTTTTCCCATCATCGCCGTCTTGACCAATGTTGCAATTATCATAGCCGTCTGAGTCGGAGTCTTGGCAGGTGAAAGGCAATGCTTCTGTATCAACTTCATATACTCTAATATCATCAAAGTATGCTGCTCCATAACCCCTTTGAATTTGGCAGTATATAATAATCTTAGTTGCGTTAGCAGGCGGTGTTATTGCTCCTGTAAAAAATTCTCTGTAATCTCTTGTGGTCCCGGCAGTACCAAATCTTTTAAGATATCCAATCTTTTTATCTTCAGAATTCTGAAATATATAACTAAAATGAGCCTGAGACCAAAGTGTGTCTCTCATTCTTTCACCAATATAATTTTCAATATTTTCTGATCTAATAACACCAAACATTATATATTTTTTATCCGGAGAAATATCTATTAGTTGATAACTATTTCCTGCGTACTCCGGGCTGGTAACTAATTTAAGCGCATGACTTCCGCTGTTAGTATTATAGTTAACAACACTACCCCCTCCTGTCATATATTGCCATCCATTTGGAGTGCCTTTAGCGTCGCCTTTCACCCCATCTTCAAAACCGCCATTTATTGCCAAGTTTGCGCTTGTTATAGTTGCGTGAACAAAAACCTCAGCTGTAACACTTGCTGTTTTCCCCTCATTGTCAATAACTGTTAAAATTACATAATAAACACCTGCATTAAATATATGGTTAAATGAAGCGCCGTTGATAACCTTAGCATTTCCAGTCTCTGCGTTATGTATCTTCCATTTGTACGATGCAATGTTTCCGCCATCAGGATCATAGGAACTCGCGCCATTAAAGGATACATTAAGCGGAGCTTCTCCCTTTATTTTAGGAAAAAAGTTATGAGGCTCTGTATACCATGCTGGCGTACTGGTAATTTTTGCAACTGGTCTTTTTTCGCTTTTTAACAGCCCAAGAGATCCAAATATCATTTCTGTGCTTTCAGTTTTATTATCTTTAATTGATTTGTTAAAAGCGTTAAGAATAATTGGATCATTAGGATATTGCCGCAACAAACGAGCATAACGAGGAAGACGGTTATGATACTGGGGATTTGTTACATACGAACCTTTATCTTGTGGGGGTTTATATGTCGTCTCTGCATAATTTCTTAATCTCTGATAGGCGCGAAGATAACCGTCATTATTATAACTATACGCATCCCAGCCATTGTGGAGAGCTGCTTCAAGTGTATAATTTAACCACCAAGTATTAAATTCAGAATAGAATTGTCCTTCCCCAGACTCTTCTCCATTATAATCTTCCAATGATTCAGGAATATTTTTATATGCTCCATAAGACTGAAATTCCCAGTCATTATATGTCCATGGATAAATAAATGAAGTCCTTGCATATCTCGAAGGCGCTGTTCTTTCGTAAAAATCAAAAATCCGACCACTTGGATAAATAACTGCGCTTAAATTATTACGCAGATCCCTGTATTGTCCAATATATTCCACATCTACCATAAAATAATCTTCAGAAATTCCATTTTGAAAGAGAAGATCAACAGTTGCCTGGTCATGACTCATTAAAGCGCAAACAGCTCCCGCATAGGGATTATGTGCTACATGATTGCCATATTGAGATTTCAGATAACCTTCCGCTTCTGTCACAGTGCCATAATTTTTTGCAGTATTTCGATGTTGGCTAATTGACCTTACTAATACCTCAGCGCTACTTTTAAAAAACCAATCGGCATCAGCTTTTTCCTGCGCGTTAAGATCGTTATATAATAGATCATACATAAATGCTAACGGTATCTGCGTCCACCACATTGGCACATCCGCTCGCCTCTGCCAATTTCTTACAACGCGTCCTGTATCTGTCCAATCCAAAAGCACCTTTTTTAGATTATTTCTTTTCGCGGCAGTCGGCTCTATCATATAGCTATAGCAAGCTTCCATATTTGGTTGAATTGTAGCATAAGCTGGCATACATTCGTCCACAACACATGTATCATGATCAACAGGCTTGCCCACTGGTCGTGTATTTTTTATTTTGTTATACGCATCCACAAGCCATGGAATATCTTTATCCACTAATATAGATTTGCGCAAAAGATCAATCTCTTCCTGATTAAAATAAAGATTAGGATGTTCATTTGACGCAATCGCCTTTGCTTGACTGCTACTACTCATCACAGCCTTAACCTCCCCAAATTCATCCCCAACATTCTCAGCCGTTGAAATAGAATTGACTTTTCCAATTGTTTTCAACGGCTGATTTAAAAAAGTTTCCGAATTGCCGTTTGTGGCAACATAATAGTCACGGGAAACAAAAGCAGTATCGTTTACCATCAATCCAAACAAAAAGAAACTTGAGATAAAGAGGGTGAGAAGTTTTGTTTTTGAGATTTTCATTTTTTTAATTTAGATTATTTATTTATTTTGAAAAGATTTTTTTATTATTTCAACACTTCACTAATACTATCGCCCAAATATTCCCAACCCAAAACATTTCCCTCGCTTCTTTGTTGCTTTAGATTACCGCCATAAATAACATAAGAGTTTTTACTATTGCCCCGCGATAAATTATTGTAATATTTTAATCCCCTAAAATAATCATTACTAATTGTCTGCCCCGATTTTATTTCAATCGGTATTATTTTATGAGGCGCTTCAATCAAAAGATCAATTTCATTTCCCGTTTTATTTCTCCAAAAATAAACATTTGGTTCCATTCCTTGATTATATTGATATTTAACAAATTCCGAAATTACAAAAGATTCAAAAATACTTCCTTTTAAATAGTGATTCTTAAGCTGTTTCTGATCTGTTAAACCAAGCAACGAACATAAAAGACCAGTGTCATAAAAATAAATTCTCGGCATTTTAATAACCCGCTTGCCATAATTTTTGTAATGCGGACGTAAGAAGTAAATAACAAAACTCGCTTCCAAAATTGACAGCCATGACTGCGCTGTTTTTTGGTTTATACCGCAATCCTCAGCCAACGAGGAAATATTCAAAAGCTGACCTGTTCTCGCAGCGCATAAATTTAAAAATCTCTTGAAAACGCTTAAGTTAGAAATATTTTTTATTAAACGCACATCCCGCTCTATATAAGTTTTGACGTAATTCGCATAATAACCGATAGCATCAACCTTTTGATCAAACAGTTTTGGATAAAATCCTTTAAACAATAAATCGTCTATTTTAGTTTTGCCAAATTTTAGTTTTGCGGAAAATAATTCAGACAAAGAAAAGGGAAGAAGATTAAAAATCGCTGTTCGCCCCGCCAGCGACTGGCTAATGTTTTCCATTAAAAGAAAATTCTGCGATCCCGTCAAAATATATAGGCCATTTTTCTTTTTCTCGTCTACTGCGACTTGAAGATACGACATTAATTCCGGAACTCTTTGAACTTCGTCAATAATCGCGCCATCTCCATATTGCGACAAAAATCCTTTTGGATCGCTTAACGCAAATTCTCTATTTTCCAAATCTTCAAGATTAACATACGGCTTTTTCGGAAAAATCTTTTTTACTAATGTCGTCTTTCCCGACTGTCTCGGACCCGTCAATGATATAATTGGGTATTGTTTGTAATACGCCAATATTTTTTTAGCAATATTTCTTTTAATCATATTTGTAGCATACACTGTCTGGACAATTATGTCAATGGACTACTAGAATTGGACTACTAGAATTGAGAATTATCATAATCGTAGTTATACTAATTTATATAAATTAACTATACTATAATTATATCAGTTAGTGTAAATTTCTCAATATACAAACGCTTAATTACTCCTCTTTCTTTTCAGAATAAACATTATTATTCCTATTACAATTATCAAAATAACAGCTACAAAAATATAAAGGTTGCTTATCTTTGTTATTTTTGATGAACAATCCTGCGGGCAATTCTGCTCATTTTCTTCGTTCTCGCATTTTCCATCAACTTTACATATTGATTCAAATATTTCTTCTGTGTAATCTTTTTCAAAAGTAAATTCTCTTTCTATTCTTCTGCTTTTATAATTCTCTTTAGAAAGATTTACCCATAAAGAGTATTTTCCTTCTGCGGAGTTTTCTAAAGAATAAGAAGAACTATTATTTTCAAAATCTAAAACATCAATCTTGCCATTTGGAGTTTTAACTGTGGCATTTATTTGTATATCTTGAAGAGAAGTATCTAATTTAAAATAAACTAGCTCGTTTTTATTAAACACCGCTCTCTTTTTAGAGCAGTCTTTATCGGAACAGATTTGAATAGCCGCTTCTATTTCATTATTAATTTTCTCTTCTTTAAAAACTTCAAAAAGTTCAAGTTTCTTTCCTACAAGATGATTCCAATCATCTTGTATTTCAATTTCCGCCTGATATATTCCAGCGGGCATCCAATCTTCAATTTTCATTTCAGAAATAAAATCTTCAGTTTTTCCTCCAGCCAAAAGATTAAATTCTTTTAGAAATGGCTTGGCGGGAAAAGATTTGTCTAATGGAGAAACTGTAACTATCATTCTTCCAGCAAGAGGCTGCTGTGTTTGGTTATGAAATACCGCTTTTGCCTCAATCTTTTCGCCAACCGTAAACTCTTTTTTATTTATTAAAAAATCAATTGGCTGATTATCATTTATTTCAACTACTGGAACATTGATTATTTCATTTGTTGGAATATTTATTAACTGAGCATCAACTTCTTTAAAAAACGGAATTACCAATAAAACTAAAATAATTAATAGATATTTTGTTTTTAAATTTTTCATAGTGTTAAAATTTAGGCTTTATTTCTTTTTTTCTTATATATAAAAACAATAATAAAAATTATTCCTATCACAATTGCGCCTATCAAATAATTCGGCATATTTTTAAAATAATCTTTTTTGTCTATTTTTTCTTTTACTATTTTCTCCTGACCATTTTTTTCCTGATCAACAACAACTTTTAATTCCATTAGAATTGCCACTTCTTTTTCTGTCCCGTCTTCTAAAATACACAAAGCGCATTTACTGGTAGAAATACATCTTTCGTCTGAAACGGTTCTTGTTCCATAACCGCTCCTTGTACAAAAATTATACTCTCTTTTCTCTTGTCCCGCAAAAAATTTCCATTCTTCAGCTTCAGATCCGTCTGGAAATTTGCAAACTCCATATTCTCCTGCTGGCGTATTTTTTATTTCATACTCATATCCTAAATCAACACAATAAGCTGCCGCTGGATTACGCATTCCAGTAGTTACAGCGGAAACAGAGAATAGTGGTGTTAATAAAAATACAACTGTCAATATTATAAATATTTTTTTGTGATTCATTTTTTTAACTTATGGGCTTAATACTTTATTTGGATAAGACATTTCGCTCTCTATTCCACACTCTCCATAAATAACTTCAAAATATCCGTCGTCGCCAAAATTAGGCCAGTTTACGCCCCAGCTATTTCTGACAATCCAATATCCGCCTGCGTCGTCATATCCAACAATGACAACGGCGTGATTTAAGGAAGTATCGTCTATACAACTAAGGTTCGTAGAATTCCAGCTATTAGCAGAAAGTGGATCATTATTCATAGCGACAACAAAAGGTCCATCGTTAATAAGCCTATCTTTCATAATCTGGACTAACACATTCTTACCAGAGAATGATCCATCTATATTCCAAATGTTGTTTTGCCATCCAGCGCATTTATTGCTGCACGAAGCATCAGCATACTGATTAGAAAAACAAGTTTCATTATTTATTCCGACAGTTTTAAGATAATGCATTGCAAGGTCTGGATTACCTCCAGAACAACTTCCCGCGTAAGAGCACGAAATAAGATCTTGTTCGGACAAGTTTTCGTCTAAAGTTAAATCACTATTTTGGATATTATATTTAGCCTCTACTGAACCTAAAGTGGCAAATGCCCAACAAGAACCGCAAGCTCCCTGATTTCGTATCGGAGTCATCCAATCTCCAAGATTGTCTCTCCAGTCAAATGAGCTCGCTGGAACTATACAGCTTTCAGATTCGTCTGGTTTGGCATTTACGGTGCCGCAAAAATTATTATCCGTACAAACTCTCGTTCTGCTTCCTAATACGCAAAGAGACCATTCACTACAATTCCAATCTTCATTGCAAATAGCAGGAACTGGATTAATTTGAATTTGGAAAGTTTTTGTAATAATATCGCCCGAAGTATCTATTACTTTTAGCGTAATCGCATGTAGCCCAATTGACAAATCATTTTTTTGAAAAGCAAAAGTTGTTCCTATCGTCCCTCCCTCTATATCTGATACCCATGTTGCTGAAAACAATCCATAGCCAACAACAGATGTTACACTAAAAGTAATTGGTTGACCAATAGTAAAGTGTTCCCCATCATTTGGATAAACGCTCAAAATTGTTTTATCAGTAATATTAATTATTTTTGTATCTTCGGCTGTATTTCCAGCGCCATCCTTAATAGTTAGTTTTATAGTATGGGCTCCAAGCGTCCAAGCAGGTACTGTTGAAAAATCAACTACCGCGAGTTTGTCCGTTGAAAAATTTCCCGCTAGATTTGAATTCCATTGATATGTGTATGCCCCTGTTCCCCCAGAAACAACGGAACTGCCTACAAAATATCCAAAATTGGAACCAGCGAAGGAATCGAGAAAAAATTCTGTCCGCTCCAATATTATCCGCACACTCAAAGTCCCTACTGGCTGAACAATTATATTCACACTATCCTGACCAACAATGCCATTGTCATCTGTAACTTTTAAAGTAATTATGTGAGCATTAACAGATAAATTGCGAGAAGAAAAAACTCGCTCGCTTGAAAGAGAAAGGACTTCCTTGTCAGACGACCACTCATAAACATAATTAGGAGTGCCTCCCAAAACAAATCCATTAAAATCAACCAAATCGCCATCAGTAAATTCCAGACCATTTTGAGGGCTTTGTATTGAAACAGCTAAGCTAGGTAAAACACATATTCCAGACATATTACAAGTTTCGGGAAGAGTACAGCTTCCGCAATTAGTCGGTGTTCCGCAAAGAGTTTGAGTTCCGCATTCGTATCCTTCTGAAAAACAGAAATCAGGACATCCTGGAGGACAACATTCGGTTGGACAATTTAAACAATTTTCTCCCGCATCGCAAACATTGTTTCCACAAGTTGCCGGAACTCCT
Source organism: bacterium (assembly GCA_030638825.1). Classification (GTDB taxonomy): domain Bacteria; phylum Patescibacteriota; class Minisyncoccia; order JAHIHE01; family JAGLIN01; genus JAGLIN01. The sequence continues at coordinate 7,578 of DAOWDU010000048.1, forward strand.
GTGCAGCTTGACGGATCATAATTAAAACAATCCCAGCGACAACCTAAAGTTCCGCCTGTGTAACCAAAATAATTGCATGTTTTTCCATTTAAATCCATATTAGGAGGCCAACCGTCTGCTACATCGCAAACCTCGCCTGCTAGATTTTCAGTAGTGGCATTATCACAACAAACGCTTTTGAAAGTTAAATCACAACCAGGATCGCCAAGATTAACGCAAGCGCAATCAGCAGTGCAAGTCGCGCACTCACCACCTGCAATATCACAAATTCCGTCTGGACAAGTTACTGCTACGCAAGCCAAATCTCCGCTGCAATCGCTGTCAGCGCAGTCGGTGTCGTTATCGCAATCATTATCCTTGCTGTCATTACATATTTCCACACTTGGCGCGATTTTACCGACACAAGCTCCCCAACTACCTGCCGCGCAAGTTTGGATTCCCGCCTGACATTCTCCAACATTGGAACCGCAGGATTGGGTAGCGCCGTTAACACAAACGCAACCTTCGTCTGTTGTTCCATCACAATTGTTGTCTAGTCCGTCGCAAGATATTTCTGCTGGAAATTCATTATTAGCGACGCCTAAATAATCATCAACCCAGCCAGCTGCGCCGCTACAGGTTTTGCGTGAACCAGCGCAGACCCCCGCCTGGTTGCTATTTGGAGGCGCGATTAAATTCTCATCTGTAGAATTATCGCAGTCATTATCTAATCCATCGCATATCTCCGCTACTGATCCGGTTTCTCCGACACAAGCTCCCCAGACACCACCCGCGCAGGTCTTCGTTCCAGCAACACATTCGCCGATATCAGAACCGCAAGATTGGGTAATTCCATTAACGCAAACAATAACGGTAAGGACGGCATCTTTTTGATTATAAATATGTCCAAAAGTATCGGAAGAAATAATAAATATATCATAATTTCCCACAGGTAAACTGTTTGGAATAGTCCAACTGCTTGCGTAGACATCATCTTTTGAAGCGCCGTCATTATGAGCTCCGTCATCATAAAGATTAACTATCGCTACTACCGTATTAGCAGAATTTCTGATCTGCGCTCTGACATAGCTAACACCCGAAACATCTTCTACTTCAGAAGAAATAATTACGCTGCTCCCGCGATCCTGAGTTGCTGGCGTAACAGTAACATTGTTAACAAACGGTTCACTCTGAGTGTCAATTTCAAAAGACGGCGAAGCAACAGCAAAAGATGTTATTACCGCTATAAATAACAAAGAGAAAATAATGTTTAGAGTTTTTGTTTTTTTAATATTCATCTTTAAACATTTTAATATTTATATATTCTCAATTTCTTTGCAAACTCCGTCCGTATTACAAGCGGTTACATCTATAAAATACGAACCGACAACAGCCGATTTCCATTCTCCACTGTAAATATTATCTCCAGCTATCAAATCAGGGGCATTGCCATCATCTTTTAATAAAATATTATCTACTTCATTTTCATTAGGATTCTGGATGCTTGCCCTTGTGGTTGCCGCGTCAACGCCGACATCAGATGTTACGGTCGCTTTTATTGTAAATGTCGCAGGCGGAACTCCCGAAGTTGGAACGACAGTAGCGCTCACGATGCTTATTTGAATGTCCGTAGAGACATAAGATATTTTATCTACAATGGCATAAGATACCAAAACAAACATAAGTCCTATGATGGCTTTTGTCACAGTTCCTTTTGCTTTATTTTGCGCTTCAGGATTCGCGCCAGCAAAAATATAAAATATTCCTCCCAAAATAATCACCAGAAGAGCGATGCCGCCGATGACTGAAAGAAGAAATTCTATAGTGTTACCAAGAACATCTATGATTGGCTTGTCAAATTTTGTCAGATTCATTTGCTTATTTCAAACGCTTAAATCAGTTATAGTTTTTATAACAGCATAAGATATCAGAACAAATATAAGTCCTATAATAGCGTAATTAAAAAACTTTTTTGCTTTGGTTTGAGTTTCAGGATTTCCGCCAGCGAAGATGTAAAATATTCCGCTGAAGATAATCATTAACAAAGTGATGCTTCCAATAATTGAAAGTAGAAATAAAATCAGATCTTGAACTATGCAGATAATCGGCTTAGCAAAAAGAACAAGCCTTGATTCCGAGCAAACGCAAAACGAACACCTTCTGTTGCAAAACGGTTTGTCTGGATCGGCGCATCCGATGTTCCCGCTTGTGTCGCATTCTTCTCTGTCAGAAATATTACCGTCTCCGCAGACAGAAGGAACTTGCGCGTTGGCTGTCGGAATAATTATATCTGAAAGTTTAGATTTGCCTGGAATAAAAATTACTGGCGAAAAAACAGCAAACAAAATCGCGAACAAAATAAATTTCTTAAAAATATTCATATTTTATCTTTCTGTATTATACCACAAATTAATAATAAACAACAATAATTTTTATTTCACCCAGAACTTTTTTTTATTTTTCAAATCTTCTTCTTCTTTCTTTTCTTTAATAATTTTTTCGCTTTCTCTAATTTCTTTTTCTGATAATTTATTTAATTCCTGAACTCGCTTTTCAAGATATTTTCTTGTATTATTTTTAGGATCTTCAATAATTTCCGATAAAAGAACTTTTAAGATAGCGCCAATTTTGAGGCTTTGTTTGATATCCAGAATTTTCATTATATCTCGCCCATTTATCTTCAACATTTTAGGAGAAATCGGATCTTTGCTTACTTTCTCAATTAAATACTCAAAATGACGAAGTTTATAAGGTTTTGCTTTTGGCACTCCGCTTCCAAGACGATCGGCGATTCTTAAATCCATCAAATCTTTTAAATTTTCCCTGCCAACTCTTTTTATAATTCGTCTTATTCCCGCTTCTGACACTTCATCAACGCTATAGTAAAACATATGGTTTTTCACTAAAAGCGCAACTTTGTCAACGACTTTTCCTGGAAACCTAAGCCGTCTGAGTATTCTTTTTGCAAATCTGGCTCCGACAAAATCGTGATTATAGAAAGTGCTATCTTGCCCAACGCCAACCTTTGTTTGCGGTTTAGCGATATCATGCATTAGCGACGCCAAGCGCGTTTCCAGTTTTTCACTGGGACAATGCTTTAGAGATAGAATACAATGTTCGTAAATTGTATAAATATGATGGCGATTTTGGCTAACGCCAACTCCCAATTCAAGTTCAGGAATAATGTATTTTAACAATTCCGATTTTCTGAGAAGTTCAATCCCCTCTGACGGTTTGTTTGATAGAATAATTTTTTCAAGCTCATCCCTAATTCTTTCCTGCGAAACAAATTTTAATAAAGCGCTGTTTTTTTTAATCGCCTCAGAAGTATCTTTTTCTATTTCAAAACCCAACTGAACCGCAAACCGAACAGCCCGCAACATCCGCAAAGCATCTTCGTTAAATCTTTTATCAGAATCCCCTACCGCTCTGATAATTTTACTCTCCAAATCTTTCTGCCCACCAAATAAATCAATTATTTTATAACTTTCTACTCTTAACTTTCTACTTTTAACTTTTACTGCTATCGCATTTACTGTAAAATCCCGTCTTGCCAAATCCTCCTCCAGTTTTGGCGTAAACTTTATCTCATCAGGATGTCGCTTATCGCTATAGTTAGCGTCAATTCTATAAGTCGTAATCTCAATATTTTTCAAACTTTCGTCTTTCGTATTTTTATTAATAACAGTTACTGTGCCGAATTTATTATTGTAAAAATTTTCCGGAAATATTTTTTGCACTTCTTCCGCTGCGGCATTTGTTGTTATGTCCCAATCATTCGGTTTTTTCCCCAACAAAAAATCCCGCACGCATCCGCCGACAACATACGCTTCAAAACCATTTTTTTCAAGTTTTTCAATAACAGATATTATTTCTTTTGGAATATTCATAATCATATAAATTGTAACTGATTGTAATTCATAGTAATTCATAGTAATTTATTACTACGACTAATTACAATAAGTTACTACAAATTACCAAAATTACTATTCCTTCTGCTTCCGATATATATAAGCCAATCCCGCGAATCCAAAAAACAAGTCTTGAACTTTATCTCCCGCAGATTCTTCAGAAATTCTTATAATAAAATCATTTACAGCGATATTACTTACGACCAATTCTAACACCTCCCATCCCAAACCTATCACAAGAATTAAAGAAACACCTAAAATAGGCTTTTTTTTAATCAGCGCTAGAGGAAAAAATATTGCGATCATCATCCCGCCTATAAAATGAGTTGGAATATCAATCCATCCTAACGCGCTAATATTATAATAATGCGCGATTGCGATAGATATTGAAGCAAAAATAAATAACGCTAATATTATTGTTTTTTGTTTATTCATTATTATTCATCTTAGACACGCTTGGAGCGTTAAACGAGCCACAGCGAAATTTAACTTGAAATATCAATTAATTCCTGCTTGACATTATTTGTTCATTGTCTTCAATTTACCACAAACAACTAATAAAATCAACTTGACATTTAAATCAATTTATTGTATAATATTTATATTAGGACATCCTTACTTTTATTATCCCACGGAATTTATCCTTTAGGATTTCAGGTAGATAGTTCAGATAAGTGATCCCGAGTCCTCGGGATGAAACCCTAAAGAGTAAATTCCAAAAGTGAGGAAGTTCTAAAAATATTAATTTCTCCATTTATTTCTATCACTAACCAGCATCAATCCCAAAATAAGCCAAAATATTAATCTTCCTTGTTGAAGCGTCCAGAAGTAATGATCAAATACTCCTATAAACAAGAAGGAAATTAAAATTGCTAATAAATAATGACTTAGTAGATTGCGAGACTTAACAACATTGTCACCCTGAGCTTGTCGAAGGGTGGGAAGCACGCTAAATTTATCATAGTTCGACAAGCTCACTGTGACAAATTTAGCTAGGCTATCTTTCTCAATTGTTTCACGTGAAACAATTGGAGAATTATTAATGTTATTGTTTAAAAGAAAATGCTTATTTAGCGGTTTTTTTATGATTTTAAAATTATATAGTATTATTTTTACTATAAATAAAGCGAATATGACAAAGCCAATAATTCCGATTTCAGAAGCAATTAATAAATAAATGTTATGCGCTGGTTGATATTGCCATGGTTCAAGTTTTTGATAAATATTATTCTTGTTTAAATAACTATTAATTTGAAATACAGAAGTTCCAGAACCAGATCCGAATATAAAATTATCAGAAATTGTTTCACGTGAAACATTATTGTAAAAACTTCTATCGCTTAAAGCGGAATTATCTAATAAATAAAAGCTTTTATTGACTAAATTATCATTAAATCTACTTTCTAGGGCGGGAAAATAGGAAATTATTAGAAGTATTATTAGTAAAAATATAGTAAACAACTCTTTTTGTTTAATTATATTGTTTTTATTATTATTTAATTTGTTCTTTAATTTATGCTTTAATTTATTTAAAACCCCTTTATCTTTTGTCATTCCTGCGGAGGCGGGAATCCAGTAGGTCTCAATGGACAATATCTTTCGGATAGTTTTAGTAAAAGTGAAATAAACTATTTCAATTGTTTCACGTGAAACAATTTTATTATTTAAATTTTGCTTAGACCTTCTGTCATTAATAAATCTCAACATGTCACCCTGAGCTTGTCGAAGGGTGGGAAGCACGCTAAATTTATCATAGTTCGACAAGCTCACTGTGACAAATTTAGCTAGGCTATCTTTCTCAATTGTTTCACGTGAAACAATTTTGCGATCGTAAAAGTAAAATACGATAATTATAAACAAAGAAATTAAAAATCCCATCCATGCGGTTCTGGAAAATGTGAAAAAAAGCGCTGTAATTTGCGTAAAGATAAAGATTATCCAAAACAAAGATAGAAATAAAGAAGATGTCTTTACTTGACTTTTACTGTTGTTTGTGTCGTTATACTTAAAACCTAATCTTGACAAAATATAGTTTTTATGTCTTAGTAATAAATAAATACTAATCAGAATTGAAACAATTAAAAAACTGCCTAAAAGATTGGGGTGGGGGAATGTTCCATATGCTCTAACTAATTTTTCGTTATCCACAACTATTTTTGCTATTCCTGCAACCTGTGGATAAACTGTGGATTCCCCAGTTAACCTATGGAGAAGTGGATGTTTAAACAAAGGAGATTGAGATGTAAACTGATAAATCGCGATTAATCCTTGAAAAAAACCAGTGAGAGATATTGTAAAAAGAGCTGTAGTTAGCCTTTTTTTGTTTCTTAAATTAAAATAGATATATATAATCAATAAAGAAAACTCAATGAATTTAAAAACATAAAAAACGCTTATTTCTGTGTGATTATTATTAACAAGCGCGCTTATAATCAGCCAGATTATAAATATAAATAATAATATCCAAATAGTAGGTAATTTGCGTATATTCTTTAAGCTTTTAATACTAAAATGCTCGTGTAATTTTTTACTAAAAACAAGCCAGAAAAATAGAGTCAAAATTAATAACACATCAGAAGCATATACAAAAAAAGTCGCATATTCCGTAAACGCGCCGCTATAAAAAGAATACTCCGTCAAAAAAACTTTCCTTGTTTGAAAGGGGATTGAAAGGAGGAATAAATAGAAGCAGTAGATATGTAGATTGCTAAACTTTGCTAATTTCATTGAGATTAAATTATGCTTAGATTATTCTAAGCTTTTATTTTAGTTTAGCAAATGTTATCTTAAATTACAAATTTTTTAAAGTTAGAATAGGAGCTTGACCCCGTTCCTAATTTTACATTATTATTTGATTGGCATTAACTGTCCTACTTTGTTTAGGATAGTTTATTCATATTATACTTTCTTGTAAAATTAGGAAACGCAATGTCGCTCCAACATGATAATGTCCTAGTAGAGCAAAGTAGAAATGTCCTACCTAGAAATTTTTGTGTCATAATAGTTTAGATAATTTAATTATTTAATCTAAACAAATTATGGAGCAAAAACTAATAAGTATGACCGAAA